>NZ_JBHZAG010000134.1:0-18053 GCF_042754125.1 Amycolatopsis sp. NPDC059235 | reverse complement strand
CCGTGAAGGGCTCCTTGAGGGAATCTGATTCCCTCAAGGAGCCCTTCACGGACCATTGTCCTTTGAGCGCGCTACCCCAGTCGGGAACCCGCCCTTTCGGGTATCACTACTTCTTCGGCACTCCCAGCGCGGCCAGCGCCGGACCGGCCATGATCACGCCGTTGCCAGTCACCGCGTCGAACCCGGGCGCGCCGAGGTCGATCGCGCTCGACACCAGCGCCGTGCGGACGTCCGCCGGGGTCGCGGACGGCTTGCCGGACAGCAGCAGCGCGGCGATCGCCGCCGCGTGCGGGGCCGCCGCCGAGGTCCCGAAGAACGGCTGGAAGCCGGTCACCGAGGTGGCCACGCCGTCGGCCGCGGTGATGTCCGGCTTCGCGCGGGTCGCGCCGCCGGTCGAGGACACGTTGCCCGGGGTCAGCTCGGTGCCGTCGGCGTTGTAGAAGAGGTGCCGCTGGCCGTCGGAGGTGAAGCGCTCCCACTTGCTGGCCGAGGTGAACAGGCCCGGGTACGGGCCGGCCGGGTTCGCCGGGTCGCCGGTCTCCAGCGGACGCCCGAACGCGGCCGCCGCCGGGGCCGCGGCCACCGAGAACGCCGCTGCCGCCGCCGAGTGGCCCGAGGTGACGCCCGCCGTGCTGAAGCCCTTGAGCGAACCGGAGTCGACGAACCGGCCGCGGACCACGTTGACCGCGAAGAACCGGTCCGCACCGCTGTACTTGACCACCGCGAGGCGGTAACCGGAGCCGGACGTCGGCACGGTCAGGCTCTCGTACGGGTTCTGCGAACCGTCCTGCGCGTTGGCGCTGGAGGCGACGACGCTGCCGGAAGCGTTGAGCAGGAACAGGTCGTAGTCGTTGGCCGAATGTCCCCACGGGTCCGACCAGAACAGCGTCACCGGCCTGCCGAGCGAGCCCGGCGACAGCGGGTCGGTGGTCTGCACGCCGGCGCCCGGGTCGAAGTCGTGCGGGGTGCCGGTGACGCCCGGCAGCGTAGTGCCGGACGAGCGGAAGTCGCCCTCGTAGTAGCCGCTGCTGCCGTCGGTGAGGTTGCCGGAGTTGCCCGCGGAGGAGAAGTAGAGCGCGCCGGCCGCGGTCACGTCGTTGACCGCCTGCGCGACCTGCGTGTCCTGGAACGGCGACTCGTCGAAGTACGCGACGTCGTCGACGATCACCGTGCACTTGCCGGTGTTGCGCAGCGCGCGGATGTTGTCCGCGAAGCTCGATTCGCTGGTGAAGGCGGTCGCGAAGCCGAGCGTCGCGCCCGGGGCGAGGTCGTGGACGATCTCCAGCATCGCGGTGCCCTCGTCGCCGCTGCCTGCCTGGCCGGGCAGCACGTCGACTGCTGGCAGTTCGCCAGCGTCCTGCGACTTCTTCAGCGAGTTGACCCCGTCGGAAAGCACGCAGACCTTCACGCCGGTGCCGTTCACGCCGTAATCCGTGCGGGCGGTGTCCGCGCCGTGGGCTTTGTCCCCTTCGGACACCTGCACGGCGGCGACGGCCTTCTTGGCCAGCTGCTGACGCTGTGCGGCGGGCTCGTTCCAGGTCATCGCCTGCGTCGCGGGCTGGACCTGGCGGACATCGCCGCGCGCCGCGATCCGGTCCACCGCGTTCAGCGGCAGCTGGGCGCGAACCGAGCCATTGGACGAAGTGGACTGAACCGTGCCGCCCGCGGCGCGCACGGCCTTCGCGATCTCGGCGCCCGCGGTTCCCGCGATGTCCACCGAAACCGTGCCGGTCTGGCTGACCGGCAGGCCGGTGCGGTAATCCGGGAGCAGCGCGGCCAGACCGCGGTCGGCGCGCAGGCGCTTCTCCACGACAAGCTGGCTGGACTGCTTCCGCTCGGCCGGGCTGAGGGTCTTCTTGATCCCCTGCAGCGCGCTGATCCCGGCTCCGGAGCGCGCGTTCGCCGCGTCCGCCGCGGACGGCTGCGCGACGGCGACCCCGCTCCCGGCGAGCACGACCCCGACCGCGAGGGGCGCGGAATACGCGACCACCCGGCTGGTTCTTCTCATGACAACTCCCGTCCTAGCCCCCGGCCACCGACTGTGGTCACGTGAATCTAAAGAGCGACCGCGAGTAAGACCACCGACCAAAGTGGTATCTGCCCGGATGGCCCATCTGGTGAGATTCAGACGGGCCGTTCCGGGGTGCGAAGCGGAGCTGGCACTCTGCTCAGGTGGCGAACCTGGGGAGGGATTTCGCGCGGCTGTGGGCCGCGTACGCGATCAGCACCGCGGGCAGCACGGTCGGCGCGGGCGCGCTCGGGCTGGTCGCGGTGCTCGTGCTCGACGCGCCCGCGTGGCAGGTCTCCCTGATCACCGCCATCTCGGCCGCGTCCAGCGCGGTTCTCGCTTTCCCGCTCGGGCCGCGCGTCGAGTTCGCCCGCAAACGCCCCGCGATGATCACCGGAGACCTGGTCCGCTGCGCGGCCTTGGCGAGTGTTCCGTTGGCCGCCGCACTGCACGTGCTGACCATGCCGCAGCTTTATGCCGTCGACATCGTCGTGGCCACCGCGGCCGTGATCTTCTCCGCGGCCAGCGGCGCGCACCTCAAAACCCTTGTCGCGCCGGACGAGCGGGCAGTCGCGTTGAGCCGTTTCGAGAGCACCGATTGGATCTGCTGGTCAGCCGGACCTCCGCTGGGCGGCGTCTTGATCAGCGCGCTCGGCGCTACCGCGACGATGCTCATCGACGCTTTCTCGTTCCTGTTGTCCGCGCTCGGAATCCGTCGCCTGCGTGCACCGGAGCCGCCGCCTGTTGTCGCGGCGGATCCTGCGCGTCGCGGGTTCACCGACGGATGGCGTTACCTCCTGCGCAGTCCCGAACTACGGCCGCTGTTCTTCAACTCGGTGTTGTTCAGCGGCGCCGTCCTTTGGGTCACGCCGCTGCAAACCGTGCTGATGCTGCGGGATCTCGGCTTCGCGCCGTGGGAATACGGCCTCGTGCTCGGAGTTCCTTGCCTTGGCGGGTTGCTCGGAGCCCGTCTCGTGCCGACTCTCAGTTCTCGATACGGTGCACCGAAAGTGTTGCTGTGGACCAGTTTCGCGCGTACGCCGTGGTTGCTCGTGCTGCCGTTCGCCATTTCCGGAGCTGCCGGAGTCGCCCTGCTGATCGCCGCGAACTTCGGGCTGTTGCTGGTGGCGGGCATCTTCAACCCGACCTATTCGGCGTACCGCCTGTCGCTGATCGACGATGCCGTGCTGACCCGGACGCTCACCGCCTGGTCGACCGGAACCCGTACCGCCAAACCGATTTTCATCACCCTCGGCGGGATCGCCGCCGGGGTGCTCGGCCTGCGCTTCTCCCTGGGGATCGGCGCTGTCCTCTGTCTGCTCAGCGCCGCGGCTTTGCCCGCCCGCCGAGCTGGGTGATCAGTTTTTGTCGGTGGTGGCGGTTACCGTGGCTGCCATGTTCAAGATCGACCGCGCGACCGCTGCCGACGCCGCCGCGCTCAGCGACCTCATGCACTCGTCCTCGGCCTATCAAGGCCAATACGCCTCGATCCTGGAGGGATACGCCGTCACTGCGGATTACCTTCGTCAGCACCAGGTTCTGGTCGCGCGCGGACCTTCGGGACCAGTCGGGTTCGCCGCGCTTACTGATGCCGAGCTAGACCTGTTGTTCGTCGCCGACGACGCGCAGGGAACGGGGTTGGGTGCGCGACTTGTCCAGCACATCCTCGCCGCGGCAAGGGAAAACGGGCTGGCTGAGGTACGGGTGGTGTCGCATCCGCCCGCGGTGAGGTTCTACGAACGCATGGGCGCCCGGCAGATCGGAACTGTCCCGCCGAAACCGCCGAGGATCTCGTGGTCTCGTCCGGAGCTGGTGTTTTCCTTGCCAGAGTCCGGAAACAACAGCGCCCCGGCCCGCGAAACCACCGCGGGCCAGGGCGACCGTCGAAGAATCAGAAGTTGATCATATGACCGGCCAGTCCGTGCACCGCTTCCTTGACCGCCTCGCCCAGTGTCGGGTGCGCGTGCACGTTGCGCGAAACCTCGTGCACCGTAAGGTCCCACTGCTGCGCCAGCGTCAGCTCCGGCAGCAGCTCCGTCACGTCCGGACCGATGAGGTGCGCGCCGAGCAGTTCGCCGTATTTCGCGTCGCTCAGCACCTTCACGAAGCCCGCCGCGTCGCCGAGGCCGTGCGCCTTGCCGTTGGCCGTGAACGGGAACTTCGACACCTGGACGTCAAAGCCCTTCTCGCGCGCCTGTTCCTCGGTCCAGCCGAAGCTCGCGATCTGCGGCTGGCAGTAGGTCGCGCGCGGGATCATCACGAAGTCCAGTTCCATGGTCTCCGCGCCGGCGATCGTCTCCGCCGCCACGATGCCCATCGACTCCGACGCGTGCGCCAGCATCAGCTTCGCCGTCACGTCGCCGATCGCGAACAGGTGCGGCACGTTCGTCCGGCCGCGGCCGTCGATCGCGATCGCGCCGCGCTCGGTGAGCTCGACGCCGGTGTTCTCCAGTCCGTAGCCCTCGACGTTCGGCCGGAACCCGATGGCCTGCAACACCTTGTCCGCCTCGAGCACCTGCTGCTCGCCGTTCTTCGACACGGTCACCAGCACCTTGGAGCCCGAGTCGTCGATCGCCTCGACCTTCGTGCCCAGCAGCACCTTGATCCCCAGCTTGCGGTAGCGCTTCGCCAGTTCGGCCGACACCTCGGCGTCCTCGAGCGGCACCATCCGGTCGAGGAACTCGACGATCGTCACGTCCACGCCGTAGTTGCGCAGCACGTAGGCGAACTCCACGCCGATCGCGCCCGCACCAGCGATCACGATGCTGCCCGGCAGCTCGCTTTCGAGGATCTGCTTCTCGTAGGTGACCACGCGCTCGCTGCGCTGCGTGCCCGGCAGCAGCCGAGCCGTCGCGCCGGTCGCGATGATGCCGTAGGTGAAGGTGATCCGCTCGCCGTTCACCTCGAGGGTGTTGGCGTCCACGAAGGTGCCGCGCCCGTCGTACTCGGTGATCTTGTTCTTCTTCATCAGGAAGTGCACGCCCTTGACGCGCCCGTCCGCGACCTTGCGGCTGCGCTCGTACGCCGCGGTGTAGTCGAACCGGATCTCCCCGTCGGAGGAGATGCCGTAGGTCTTGGCCTCCTCCTTCACCGTGTGCGCGAGCTCGGCGTTGCGCAGCAGCGCCTTCGAAGGGATGCAGCCGACGTTGAGGCACACCCCGCCCCAGTACTTCTCTTCCACGACCGCCACGCTCAGGCCCAGCTGCGAAGCCCGGATCGCCGCGACGTACCCACCGACTCCGGCCCCGAGGACCACCACGTCATAGTCTGCGCTCATACCGTTGAAACTACCCGCCGCGCCCGCTCGGGGCGGCGTGACGGCGCCCGCTTTCAGAACCGCCGCTCGTCCCGGCGCGAGCTCGGACGGCGGATCCTGGCGATGCTCGCCGGAATCGGACGGCACCGGCTCGGTGACGCGGCTTCGGGCGCGGCTGAATCGTCCACAGTGGTCGCCGTCGCGCCGAGCCGGACCGCCGGATCCGGTTGTCAGACCGGCGGGCGCACGCCCCGGATCTCGGCCAGCAACTCGGTCACCGCGGCCATGATCCGCGCGGTCGCCTCCTCCAGCACGTCCCTGGTCAGCTCCCGCCCGCGCAGGTCGGCGAGCTCGACCGGCGGCCCGGCGAGGAACTCGATCTTCCGCCGCGGCAGGACGCGCGGAAACGGCGAGCCGGCGGGAAGCAGTTCGTGTGTGCCCCAGTTCGCGACCGGAATCACCGGCACGCCGGTCTCCAGCGCGATCCGCGCCGCGCCGGTCTTGCCCTTCGCCGGCCAGCCGTCCGGGTCCGCGGAAAGCCCGGCCTCCGGGAAGATCGCCACGCATTCGCCCGCCCGCACCGCGGCGACGGCGTCGCGGTACGCACCCGCCGCGGTCGGCGCACCGCGGTGGACCGGGATGTGCTTGCCCGAACGCATCACCGACTTGATCACCGGCGCGTTCCACAGGCTCGCCTTCGCCAGGTACCGCGGCACCCGCCCGGAGCCGAGGCAGAACGCGGTGAGCGTCGTCGGGTCGGCGTTCGACAGGTGGTTGGAGGCCACCACGACCCCGCCCGATTCCGGGATGTTCCGCGCGCCGCGCACGCGGAACCGGCTCGTCAGCGCGAGCAGCTGCCAGACGACCTCGATCGCGAAGTGGTACCAGGCTCCCCTGCCGGACTTCGCGAACCGCCTGCCGTACTTCTGCATGCCGCGGAAGCCGAGCAGCTCCCCTTCGAGCGGGGTCCAGTTGTCCCGGGTCCGGGTGCGCAGCGCCATGAGCGTCATTCGTAGCGGAAGACGCTCCGGTTCGGCGCCGCGCGGACCCGGGACGCGGCGGGAATCACACCCGCTCGAGCACCACCACGGGGATCTCGCGGTCGGTCTTCTTCTGGTAGTCGTTGTAGGCGGGCCACACCGCGGCGAGCTTCTCCCAGAGCCGGGCGCGTTCCTCGCCGGTCGCGGTCCGGGCGCGCGCGGTGAACTTGTCCGCCCACACCTGCACGCCGACCTCGGGGTTCTCCTGCAGGTTCAGATACCAGCCGGGGTGGTTCTCCGCGCCGCCCTTCGAGGCGACGATCACCGGGTTGCCGTTGTCCTCCTGGTAGATGAGGGCGAACTTGCGGTCCTGACCCGTCTTGCGGCCCTTCGTGGTGAGCACCAGCGTCGGCACGCCCTCTTGCCAGTCGTGCCCGACCTGCCCGTCGGTCTCCTCGTAACGGCGAACGTGCTCGTCACCGAACAGCATGCGGATTTCCTTTCGTTCGACTTCCGCGCTCGACAGCCCGGACCTGCCCTCCCACCCTGCCGCGAACCGGTCGGTCGCGCTGATCAGCTCGTGCAGCGTGCCCGGTTCGTCGAAGGCGTGCCCGGCGTCGCCGATCATCTTCAGCTCGGCGCCCGGCAGCACCTGTGCGAGTTCCCAGGCGGTGGTGGCGGGAGTGACCACGTCGTACCTGCCCTGCACCAGAACACACGGGATGCCCGAGAGCTTCCCGGCGCCGCGGATCAGCTGGTCAGGGGCGAGCCAGCCGCCGTGGCGGAAGTAGTGGTTCTCGATCCGCGCGATCGCGAGCGCGAACTCCGGCTCGGCGAACGCGGCCACCACTTCTTCCTGCGGCGTGAACTTGACGGTCTCGCCCTCCCACCGGCTCCAGGCGAGCGCGGCGGGCCCGTGCACGTTCGGATCCGGATGATTCAGCAGTTCGTGGTAGACCTCCAGCAGGTCGCCACCGCGGCGCGCGTACGGCACCGGCGCGAGAAAGCGCGACCACGCCTCCGGAAACACGCACGCCGCGCCCCCGCCGAAGAGCCACTGCACTTCTTTCAGCCGCAGCGTCGCGACGCCGCGGAGAACCAGCTCGGTCACCCGCTCCGGATGCGTCTCCGCGTACGCGAGCGCGAGCACGCTCCCCCACGAGCCGCCGAACAGCTGCCAGCGGTCGATGCCGCGATCCTCGCGCAATTGCTCCATATCGGACACCAGGTGCCAGGTCGTGTTCACCGACAGGTCGACGTCCGGCTCGCTGCAATGCGGCGTGCTCCGGCCGCAGCCGCGCTGGTCGAACAGCACGATCCGGTAGCGCTCCGGGTCGAACAGCCGCCGGTGCCGCGCGGACGCGCCGCCCCCGGGCCCGCCGTGCAGGAACGCGACCGGTTTGCCCTCGGGATTGCCGCATTCCTCCCAATACAGCGTATTGCCGTCTCCGACCGGCAGCATCCCGTGGTCGTACGGATCGAGTTCCGGGTACAGACCGAGCATGCAGCCACTATGCCCGACCTCGGCCGCGTCCCGCTGAGGGTCCACTGTGGACGCGCGGACAACGCCGAGAGGGGCCGGTTAGGCTTCCCTCATGGCGAAGGTACTGGTGGTGGAGGACGACGCGGCGATCGGCAGCGTCCTCGACTCCGCGCTGCGCGGGCACGGCCACACAGTGCAATGGTGCCGGGACGGCCGGAGCGCGCTGCGCGAGACCTCGGCCGATCTCGTGCTGCTGGACCTGGGCCTCCCGGACGTCGACGGCGTCGAGGTGTGCCGGCGGCTGCGCACGGCCATGCCGGGCGCGGTGCTGGTGATCCTGACCGCGCGGGCGGACGAGATGGACGTCGTGGTCGGGCTCGAGGCCGGTGCCGACGACTACCTCACCAAGCCCATCCGGCTGGCCGAACTGCTCGCCAGGGTGCGCGCGCACCTCCGCCGCGGCGCGCCCGCCGCACCGTCGACGCCGGTCGTGCGGATCGGCGCGCTGGAGGTCGACATCGCGAGCAGGCGGGTCAGCCTGAACGGCCGGGAGGTCGCGCTGCGGGCGCGGGAGTTCGACCTGCTCGCGCGGCTGGCCGTCCACCCGGGGCAGGCGGTCAGCCGGGACACGCTGATGTCCGACGTGTGGGACTCGCACTGGCACGGCTCCACCAAGACGCTCGACGTGCACATCGCCGCGCTGCGCCGCAAGCTCGCCTCGGCCGCCGAGTCGCCGTACGAGGTGCCGAGGATCGCGACCTTGCGCGGACACGGATACCGGTTGGAAGGGGACTGAACGGAGTGCGCCGCCGGATCGTGACGCTCACCGTCCTCGCGTCGGTGCTGGCCACGAGCCTGTTCGGACTGCCGCTCGCCGTCGGGGCGCTGTGGTACTTCCGCACGCACACCACGTCCGCGCTGGAGCGGGCCGCCGACGGCACGGCCGTCGTGGTGTCCGACGCGCTCGCCGCCGGCGAACCTTTCCAGGTACCGGACAACGAGGACGGCGCCGAGGTCGGCGTCTACGACCCGAAGGGCCACCTCCTCGCCGGAGACGGCCCGCCCACTGCGGACGACGTCGTGCGCGGAGTCGGCGCGACCCGCAGCGACATGCTGAACCAAAAGGTCGGCGACGAGGACGTGCTGGCCGTCCCGGTGCTGACCGGGGCTCGCCTCACCGGCATCGTGCGCGCGGCGCTCCCCCGGTCCGCGCTGACCCGCGACGTCGGCATCACCTGGCTGGTGATGGCCGGCTGCGCGATCGGCGCGGTGCTCGCGAGCTGGCTCGTCGCCCGCCGAATCGCCGCGCGGCTGACCCGTCCCCTGGAAGACCTCGCCTGCGCTGCCGCACGCCTGGGCGAAGGCGATTTCTCCGCTCGATCCCGACGCTCGGCGATCCCGGAAATAGACCGCGTCGGTGCGGCCCTGGACGTCACTGCGACCCGCATCGGCGAAACCCTGGAACGAGAACGCGCCTTCTCCGCCGAAGCTTCACACCAACTGCGTACTCCACTGGCTGGGCTCCGCCTGCAACTGGAATCCGCCCTGGAAACCCCCGGCCGCGACCCCTATGCCGCGGTGCGCGCCGGAATCACCGCCGCCGACCGATTGGAACGCACCGTCGAAGACCTGCTCGCGCTGTCCCGGGAACGCCGCACCCCTCGCGACGAACTGGACCTCACCGCCCTCCTGGCCGAGCTGACCGAAGGCCCGCTGCCCGAACACCGGGAGCTACGCCTGGAAATCACCGACCCACCGCCAGTCCGCGCGTCGGCCCCCGCGGTCCGGCAAGTGCTCGCAGTGCTGCTGGACAACGCGCTGAACCACGGCGAAGGCACCATCACCGTCCGAGCCCGTGACGCTGGCGGAGCGCTGGCCGTAGACGTCGTCGACGAAGGCCCGGACCTCGGCGAACGCGACCCGTTCGCCGACCACGCCCCCGGCGGGCACGGCATAGGCCTCCGCCTGGCCAGAAGCCTGGCCGAAGCCGAAGGCGGCCGCTTACGCCTGTCGCGGCCCGATCCGCCGACGTTCACGTTGCTGCTTCCGGAAGCCCCCGCTTCCTGACCTGGCTGTGCCAGCACCTCGCTGCTCGCGCCCACCAGCGGAATCCCGACCGCACCCGAAGCCGCCGGCACTGACGGCGCCGCCCGTTCGCGCACCGACCTGCCGCGACCCGCTCTCGCTGACGGAGCCGACGCACCCGGAACCGCGCATCGTCCTCGCAGATCGCCCCAAGTCGCTCAGCCCGCCCGGCCTGCGCGCCGATTGGGCCCACCCGAGCAACGCCCCCACTGCCCCGCTGCCCCCGCACCCGGAATCCGGAGCGCCTTCACCCAGTGCCCCAATCCCGCCCGCCGAACCAGCCCGTGCCCGACAACCGGGTGCCACGGATCAGCGCCCGCCGCCCACCTGGCCCGTGCCGGATGACAGGCACCACCCGAACAACACACCCCAGCCCGGCCCGCACCAACAGCTCCACACCGCCCGCCACCGCCCGATCCCCGCTGGTCAACCCGCCGCCGCGGACGCGCGTCACCGATCACTTACAGTCATTCCCGGCCCGGAAGCCCGAACCTTCCCGGGCCGCACCACCCCGAAGGAACCAACCCCGAGAGCGCAATGAATCACCCACCACCACCCTCAATCCACAACAGATCTCGGTTTTCGGGGCAGTTTTCGATCGATACCGTGGCTCGAAGTCGACAGTGGCGTCACAATGAATCGCTAGGAGCCGCCCGGTGAGCACCACCTCCTCCAGTCCCGCACGCGGGAGGATCGCCACGGCGATGCTGCGCCGCAAACCGGTCACCGATCTGGTGGCCGAGGCGGACCACGGGCCGCTGAAGCGGTCGCTCGGGCTCAGTCAGCTGACCATGCTCAGCATCGGGGCTACCCTGGGCAGCGGGATTTTCGTGGTGCTCGGCGAGGCGGTCCCGGTGGCCGGGCCCGCGGTCGTGGTCTCGTTCGTGCTCGCCGGGATCACCGCGTTGTTCTCCGCGCTTTCCTACGCCGAGCTGGCGGGCATGATCCCGCTGTCGGGTTCCTCTTACTCCTACGCGTACGCGACGCTCGGCGAATTGATCGCGTGGGTGTGCGGCTGGTGTCTGGTGCTGGAGTACGGCGTCTCGGTCGCGTCCGTCGCGGTCGGGTGGGGGCAGTACGTCAACGAACTGCTGCACTTGGCGTTCGGAGTCACGTTGCCGGAGGCGCTCAGCGGGCCGCCGGGGGACGGCGGGCTCGTCAACATTCCGGCGATTGTCGTGGTGCTGCTGGCGATGGTGCTGTTGCTGTCCGGCGCGAAGGAAAGCGCGCGGGCCAACGCGATCATGGTCGTGGTGAAGATCGGCACGCTGATTCTGTTCTGCGCCATCGCGTTCACCGCCGTCCGGGCCCAGAACTTCACTCCGTTCCTGCCGCTCGGGCTGGCCGGGATGAGCGCGGGCGGGGCGAAATTGTTCTTCTCCTACATCGGGTTCGACGCCGCCTCCACCGCAGGCGAGGAGGCGCGCAACCCGCAGCGGGACCTGCCGCGCGCGATTCTGTTGTCGCTGGCCATCGTGACCGTGCTCTACTGCCTCGTCGCGTTCGCCGCGATCGGCGCGCTGCCCTGGCAGGAGTTCGGCGACAAGCAGGCCGCGCTGTCGCACGTGCTCACCACGATCTCCAGCAACCCGCTCTGGGCGATTCTGCTCGCGATCGGCGCGATCGTGGCGATCTCCAGCGTCGTGCTGACCGTCCTCTACGGACAGACGCGGATCCTCTTCGCCATGTCCCGCGACGGGCTCGTGCCGAAGTCGCTGTCCACGGTTCATCCGAAGACCGGCGTGCCGCGCACCAACACGCTCGTAGTGTCCGGGTTCGTCGCGGTGCTCGCCGCCTTCATCCCGCTCGGCAAGCTCGCCGACGCCACCAGCATTGGGACGTTGTTCGCGTTCGGGCTGGTCAACATCGCCGTGCTGATTTTGCGCAAGCGCCGTCCCGAAGCCGAACGCACTTTCCGGGTGCCGTTCTCGCCGGTCACGCCGATCCTGGGCGTGGCATGCTGTGCCTACATGATGTTCAGCCTCGACGGGGCGACCTGGATCGTGTTCGGCGCGTGGATGCTGCTCGGCCTCGTCATCTACTTCGGCTACAGCATCCGCCGCTCGCGGCTCGCGGAGGTCCGATGATCATCGCCGTCCACCAAGGACCGCACGACCGGCTGCCCGAGGCAATGGCCGCGGCGGCGGAGCGCGGGGCCGACCTGGTCGTGACCGCTGAAATGGGCACGACGGGGTACAACATCGGCGCGAAAGCCGTCGCCGAGCTGGCCGAACCGGCGGACGGACCGCGCGCGGTCGAGCTGGGCGCGTTGGCTGCCAAGCACAAGATCGGGCTGGTCTACGGCTACCCCGAACGCGACGGCGACGCGGTGTACAACTCGGCGCAATTGCTGTCCGCGCAAGGGGAACGGCTCGCGAACTACCGCAAGACCCATCTGTTCGGCGACCTCGATCGCGACCAGTTCTCCCCCGGCGACGAGCCGGTGGTGCAGGCCGATTTCAACGGCCTCCGCGCCGGTCTGCTGATCTGTTACGACGTCGAGTTTCCCGAACTGGTCCGCGCGCACGCGCTCGCGGGCACGCAGGTGCTGCTCGTTCCGACCGCGCTGATGCGGCCGTACGAGCGCGTCGCCGACCTGCTCATTCCGGTTCGTGCGCACGAAAGCCAGCTGTACGTCGTGTACGCGAACCGCTGCGACACCGAAGGCGAGCTGAGCTACTGCGGACGCTCGACAGTCGCGTCGCCGGACGAAGTCGTCGCGAAAGCCGGGCCGGACGAAGAGCTGCTCATCGCCGACCTCGACCCCGCCGTGCTCGCTCAAGCGCGAGCCGAAACCCCGTACCTGGCCGACCGACGGCCGTCGCTGTACCGCTCTCTCACCGAAGGACCCCGGGCATGACCTCCGCAGTTCCCGCCGCGATCCACGCCGAGGAACCGGCCGGCAGGCCGATCACGATGTTCGGCCCCGATTTCCCGTTCGCCTACGACGATTACCTCGCGCATCCAGCCGGGCTCGGCACGGTGCCGGAGCGGGCGCACGGCACCGAGGTCGCGGTGATCGGCGGCGGCCTTTCCGGCATCGTGGCCGCCTACGAACTGATGAAGCTCGGGCTGCGGCCGGTCGTGTACGAGATCGACGGGATCGGCGGACGGCTGCGCACGCACCGCTTCCCCGGCCTGCCCGACGACGTCGTCGCCGAGATGGGCGCGATGCGGTTCCCGCCGGCGTCCACGTCGCTGTTCCACTACCTCGACACGGCCGGGCTCGAAACCACGCCGTTCCCGAACCCGCTCTCGCCCGCTACGCCGAGCACGGTCGTCGATCTCAAGGGCCGCAGCCATTACGCGCGCACGCCCGAAGATCTGCCCGACGTGTACGGCGAAGTGGCGAAGGCGTGGCAGCGCACGCTCGATGAGCACGCGTCGTTCGCCGAGATGCAGACCGCGATCCGCAATCGCGACGCCGCGACGGTCAAAAAGATCTGGAACGAGCTGGTGCCCCGGCTCGACAACCAGACCTTCTACGGATTCCTGTGCGATTCCCCGGCCTTTTCCTCGTTCCAGCATCGAGAGATCTTCGGGCAGGTCGGATTCGGCACCGGCGGCTGGGACACCGACTTCCCGAACTCGATTCTCGAAATCCTCCGGGTGGTCTATACCGGCGCGGACGACGAGCACCGCAGCATCGTCGGCGGCAGCGAGCAGCTCCCGCGACGGCTGTGGGAACACGTCCCGGACGAGCTCGCGCACTGGCCGTCCGGCACGAATCTGGCTTCACTGCACGAAAACGGCCAGCCGCGACCGGGTGTCACGCGGCTGCACCGCACCGCGCCGAACAACATCACCGTCACCGACGAGTCCGGCCACATCCGCACGTTCCCGGCCGCGGTGTTCACCGCGCAGAGCTGGATGCTGCTGTCGAAGATCGAATGCGACGAAGCGCTGTTCCCGATCGACCACTGGACCGCCATCGAGCGCACGCACTATATGGCTTCCTCCAAGGTGTTCGTGCCCGTCGACCGCCCGTTCTGGCTCGACCCGGACCCGGCCACCGGCCGCGACACGATGAGCATGACGCTCACCGACCGGATGCCGCGCGGCACCTACCTTCTCGGCGACGACCCGGACCGGCCCGCGGTGATCTGCCTGTCCTACACGTGGGCCGACGATTCGCTGAAGTGGCTGCCGCTTTCGGTGTCCGACCGCGTCGAGGTGATGTTGCAGTCGCTGCGCGAGATCTACCCCGGCGTCGACGTGCGGCGGCACATCGTGGGCGACCCGGTGACCGTGTCGTGGGAGGCCGAACCGCATTTCATGGGCGCGTTCAAGGCGAACCTGCCCGGGCATTACCGGTACCAGCACCGGCTTTTCACCCACTTCGTGCAGGATTCACTACCCGAGCGCTACCGAGGTTTGTTCCTCGCGGGCGACGACATCTCGTGGACGGCGGGCTGGGCCGAGGGTGCGGTGCAGACCGCGCTCAACGCGGTGTGGGGCGTGCAGCGGCACTTCGGCGGCGCGAGCGATCCGGCGAATCCCGGTCCCGGCGACCGGTTCGAGGACCTCGCGCCGATCGAACTTCCGGACTGAGCGGGGCAGTCAAGCGATACCGCGCGGTAGCAGCCGAACGTGTTTCCGCTGCGACATTCCGCCCGGTTAATCCGCCTTACTGAACCGATCATGCCAAACTGATGCCATGAGCACCGATCCGGCGCCGAAGTGGCGGCGACTCGAACCGGACGAACGCAAAGAGCAGATCTACGCCTGTGCGGCGAGACTGTTCGGCGAACGACCGTATTCGGAAGTGTCCACTTCGGACATCGCGGCCGAGGCAGGCGTGGCCCGCGGACTGATCAATCATTATTTCGGAACGAAAAGGGAGTTGTACCTCGAAATAGTTCGGCGCGCGCTTACCGTGCCACGGATTGCGGTGCAGATTCTGCCGGACGGACCGCTGGAAGTGCGCGCGGACGCCGCCATCGACTGGCTGCTCGACATGGTGCGCGGGCAGGAGAAACTGTGGCTCGCCGCGATCGCGCCGGAGGGCATCGGCCGCGACCCGGAGGTGGACCGGATCGTCGCCGAGGCCGACCGCGCGTCGGCCGACCGCGTGCTGGAGGCGGTCGGGCTGTCCCGCGACAGCGCGCACGGCGAGGAGCTGAACGCCGCGGTGCGCGCGTTCGCCGGCATGGTGAAGGCGGCGGGCCGCGAGTGGCTCGTGCACCGCTCGCTCGACCGGCGCCAGGTCCACACGCTGCTCACGATGTCGCTCGTGACCGTGGTGGGCCAGGTGTTCCCCGCGATCCAGCATCCGCCCCAGCACTGAAGGCGCCGGAAGGAGAACCCCCGGCACCACGAGGGGGGAGGAAAGTGCCGGGGGCCCCTTCCGGAGGCAGGGCCCCGGTAGCTGTCCACGCTACGCCGGGAAAGCGTCGAATCGGTGTCGGTCGGCGCAGCGGCGGCCCGACTTTTCACCATGACCACGCGGACGGCCCAGTGTGCACGCCCGGCCGGAGCAATTTCGCGAATTTCACCCGTTCAGCTGGGCCAATCTGCAGGTGAGCCCGTCGAGGCATCGGCGGATCGCGAAGTCGAACAGTCGCGGATGGTAATCGGCCGCCGCTTCCGGGTCGCTGAGCAGCTCTTGCATCGAGCGCCCGAACGCGGCCATGCCGGGCAGGTCCTCGCGGTCGCGGTAGGAGGCGTACTCCTCGGTGTTGTCCAAGCGCAGCGCGAGGCTGCAGTCACGGTCGTCCTCCAGCGCGACGTACTGGCACGCAGTAGTGGTGAGGATGGTGTAGGCGAGCGAGCTCTCTTCTCCGAAGCCCGCGTCCAGCAGGATCCGCACACCGCGGTCCAGCGTGGGCGTGGTCGCGCCCACTGACGGGCCGAACGAGGCCATCCGGCGCGCGGTGCCCGGGTGTTTGCGCAGCAACTCGCGCAGGCCGGTCAGCAGTTCGACGAACCACTCCTGCCAGTCCAGCTCGTCGTCGGGCAGCCGCAACTGGCCGACGACCCGGTCGAGCACCGCGCACACCACCGCGTCCCGGTCCCCGACGTGGTGGTAGACGACCGCCGGGTACGCGCCGATCGCCGCGGCCAGCTGCCGCAGCGTCCAGTTTTCCAAGCCGCGTTCGACAGTGAGCCGCACCGCCGCGTCGATCACTTTTTTCGCGGTGACCGCGGGCAGCCCGGCGGCCGAACGGGACCGGGCGCGCTGTCCGGCACGCGGAGTCGGCATGCCGTGCACCGTAACCGGGAACCCGCCGGCTCGGCCACACGCGGTTCCGCGCTGCGGCATGATCGGGGCATGCCACGCGCACAGACCAACGGCCTCGAACTCGAGTACGACACGTTCGGCGACCCGGCTGCCCCGCCGATCGTCCTGGTGATGGGGCTCGGCGCCCAGATGATCACCTGGGAGGAGGGTTTCTGCGAGCTGCTCGCGAGCCGCGGCTTCCACGTCGTGCGCTTCGACAATCGCGACGCGGGCCTGTCCACCTGGTTCGACGAGCTGGGCGCGCCGGACCTCGCCGGGATCGTCGCGGGCACAGCGCCGGCTCCGTACCTGCTGTCGGACCTCGCGGACGACACTGTCGGGCTGTTCGACGCGCTCGGTTTCGCGAAGGCGCACGTCGTCGGCGCTTCGATGGGCGGGATGGTCGCGCAGCAGCTCGCGATCGACCACCCGGACCGGCTGCTGAGCTTGACGTCGATCATGTCGACGACCGGCGACCGCTCGGTCGGCCAGGTCTCGCCCGCCGCGCTGGCGACGCTCACCGGTTCGGTGCCGGAAACGCGCGAGGAGCAGATTGAACTGAGCGTCGCGAACTACCGCGTGACGGGGTCGCCGGGCTACCCGGCCACCGACGAGTACCTGCGGCGCAAGGCAACCCGCAACTACGACCGGGGACGGCACCCCGCCGGGATGCAGCGGCAGGCGGCCGCTGTCGTGGCGTCGGGCGACCGTACAGAACGACTGCACAGCGTCCGGTTGCCGACGGTGGTGCTGCATGGAGACTCCGACGTGATGATCGACGTCAGCGGCGGGAAGGCCACCGCGGCGGCGATTCCGGACTCGGAGCTGGTAATCGTTCCGGGCATGGGCCACGATCTGCCGGAACCGCTGTGGCCGGAGATCGTGGCCGCGATCGTCCGCGCGACCGCTCGCGCCTGACAGGGGTCAAGAAGCCGTCAAAAACCAGCGCCGGGGCGTACGGAACCTGTCCTTGCGCCCTGGGTTACGCGCCCGCGCGGGGTGCCATGGGGCATGCGTACTGAAGGACGGCTGGCCGGCGGGTTCGGTTTCCCGCTCGGTTGTGTGGCGGTGGTGACGGCCGCGATCGCGGCGGATCTTGCCGGGGCGACCGCGCATCCCGGTTATGCCGTGGCGGCCGTGGCGATCGCGGTCGGCGCAGTGGCAGTGATCACGACCCCGCTCGCGGTGGCCGGGCTGCTGGGGGTGGGCTGGGCGGTGCTTTCCGGGTTCGCCTACGGCCGGGCCGGGGACCTGCTTTTCACCGCGGCGACTGGCTGGGTCGCGGTGATTTTGGCTGGTGCGGCCGGGTTCGGGCTGGTCCTTGGCGCCGGATGGCGCGCGGTCCAGCGGGTTCGTCCGGTTTTCGCCGAGGCTGTCGTGCCGGAGCCGCGGAAGGCCGCCGAAGCCGGCCACCGCCGGGTGGCATCACTCTGAAATGGCTCGCCAAGGTGCGCGAAGGGCGCCAGGCTGACGGGGTATCACGTCGTCACCTTCGGAGGTCAGCCATGAGTGAAGCGCAACCGGCACCCAGCGACGGGGAGGGCGACGTCAAGCGGAAGTTCCGCGAGGCGCTGGAGCGGAAGCAGGCGAAGTCCCGGGAAGGGGCTGCACACGAGAACGCCGGACAGCAGGGGCAGCATGCGCATGGGCCTGCTGCTAACAAGCGAACTTTTCGGCGTAAGAGCGGCTGATCGCCGCTCCTCTTAGCGAGTCAGTGGGTGCGTGGGGGCACCCCGAAGCTTGATTGTGACTACGGTCTGGGGTTGCTTGTCAAGGCGGGAAAGATGCCTTGACAAGCAACCCCAGACCGCGTTTTGGCTTCGTATCGGGGTGCGGGGGTGGTGTGGGTGCCTCGATCGGTGAGTGCAGTCGCTGCGGTTCGCGAGCAAGTGGGGGCTAGCGCCCCAATGTGGCATTGGGTGCATGCGACGCACCGAACGCCACATTGGGTGCATCTGACGCACCCAATGCCACATTGGGGTTGTTTCATCGTGGTTTGTGCTGGTCAAGGTGTGTTGACT
>NZ_JBHZAG010000133.1:0-18133 GCF_042754125.1 Amycolatopsis sp. NPDC059235 | reverse complement strand
GCCGTGAGGGGAACCCTGAGGGACTCTGACTCCCTCAGGGTTCCCCTCACGGCACGTCGCCAGGATCAGATGAACCGCCACAGATGGTCCGGCGTCCCGTTGTCGTCCCACTGCGTTACTTGTGCACCGTCCGCGGTGGACTGCTGATCGACTGCCATTACCTTTCCACTGTGGACGTTCTGCAGCTTCCACCACCCGCCGCCCGCGTCCACGATGCGCCACAGGTGATCCGGCGTTCCGTTGTCCTGGAACTGCTGCACGTGCGCGCCGTTGTCGAGGCTCTGGTCGTGCACCGCCAGCACCTTCCCGCTGTTGCGGTTCATGATCCGGACGGTCCCGTCGCCGCTGTCCACGACTGTCCACACGTGATCGACCGTGCCGTTGTCCTGCCACTGCGTCACATCGGCAATGTCCGAAAGCGACATGTCTTGCACCGCCAGAAGTTTGCCGGACCGCTGGTTCTGGATCCGCCGCCACGAAGTCGTCGAGGCGGCCGGACGCGGCAGCAAAGCGAGGTACCCAGCGGCGACCGGGCGTGCTTGGAAGCCGGACTGCCGGGCATCGGCGACGAAGTACCAGTCCGAGAACGGAACCCGCGAACCGGTGGTGTTGGCGAAGCTGTAGACGCCTTCGATGAGCGTCGCGCGGATGTCAGCGTGGTCGGTCAGCCAGGCGGCCGTCCACAGTTCCCAATCGGCCTTCGTGTAGTCGTGGCGCAGGTCCAGCGGGACGCCGTGCGCGCCCCGTTTTGACTGGTACCAAGCGGCTTCCCGCGCGGCAGTGCCGAGCGGGACCAGGTCGAGGCCCAGCAGCCGGTCCGCGAAACCGTTGTACTTCAGGCTCCAGGTGCCGGGCTGGTCGTACGCCATCCGCAGGTGCGAACCGTCGTTGGCCAACGTCGTCCACTGGCTGATGTAGGAGCGCGAAATCGACCGGTACCGCAACGCATCGGCGGAATTGCCTGCGACATCGGCGAGAACGGCCATCGCGCCGACGCCGATGATGCCCTTCAACGCGAGGTTGGCGCTGTGCGCGATCCAGCCGGTGAAGTCGTCGGTCTGGTTCTGGTTGCCCGGGTCGAGAGTGTTGCCCACCAGGTATTCGGCCCATTGCCGCAGGATTCCGTAATGCGCGCCGGCGAAAGCCTTCGCCGCCGCGGAGTCCAGGCGCTGCGCCACCGCGGCGGACATGATCAGCATGTTGGCCGATTCCTCGACCGGCATGCTCTCCTCGTTGCCGTCGTTGTGCCCGGCCGCGTTCGGATAGGACGCGCCGATGTCGTGTTCCGAGAACGTCATCGGCCAGCCGCCGTGCTCCGCGTAGTCGAGCACCGGTTCCAGCAGCAGCCGCACGAAGTCCGGCGAGAGATGGAGATAGCCGGGCAGCGCCGGATAGATTACGTCCACTGTGGACACATTGCCGCTCGACGAGATCTCTTTCAGGAACGCCCACGGCGAGCCGTTCCGGTCGACCAGTTCGGTGCCGCCGAACGCTTGGCGCAGTGCGAGCGCGCAGATCGCCGCGTAGTGCTCGCCGCCGGCGGCGGAGGCTTCGTTGTCGATCCGCTGGTCCAGCGCGATCCCGGCGGCCAGCGCGGCCGGGTAGTCGGCGTGGAACCAGGCGACCATGTCCTGCCACGACGACCAGTAATGCGTCCACCAAGGTGCCAGCTGCGCGCCGAGGTAGCTGACCGCGGGCGTGCGGACGTGCCCGATCGCCACCACCAGCGGATCTGCCGCTGCCCCGGCCGCAACGACGCCCAGGTCTTTGGCGAACGCGAGGACTGGCCAGCGGTCGCTGATCGCGCGCGGCTGGTCGGGATCGCTGGTCCCGGGCAGCCCTCCCCCGTTCGCCGACGTCGCGCGCACGACCGTGTCCTGCCCGATTTGCCAGGTCACGCCGGACGAAGGCGTCGCGACCACGAGCGAACCCCAGCGCGGCTGGTCGTGCCCGTCCTCGGCCAGCACGCCCGGCGAAGCGGCCTGGACGCTCAGCGACGTGATGCCGCCCGATTCCTGCCGCTGCCAGCCGACCGGCGTGCCCGAATCCCATTGCAGCCACTCGGCGGACGTGTCGAAATGCAGCGAAACGGCATGCGCCCGGCCGTCGGTGCTCGCGGCGGCGATCGTGACATAGCCGAACGGCACGCACTGCCGCTGGAGGTTGCCGGGGTCGACCGGCGAGAAGAAGGTGACGGTGAGGGTCACGCCGCCGCCGGAGAATTCGTAGATCGAGCGGGTCGCGGTGACCTGCAAGGAGTTCTGCGACATCGGCGTCAGGCTCGGACCCGACGGCAGCTGCGGCGCACCGGCGAAGACGTACGCCGCGCCGTCGATCCGGGCGATCCCGCACAGCGCGGTGATGTGCCCGGTCCAGAACGTCGACCAGGTTCCGGGCAGGTTGTCCGCGGCCTGCCAGGTCGAGAGGTACGGCGAACGCACGACCAGCGGCGTCGCGGGCGGGCGCAGCGGGTTCAGCGTGCCCGCCGGAGCCGCCGAGGCGGTGGACTGGACCAGTTCCGGAGCGCACCAGAGCGCGGCGGCCGCGGCCGCGCCAGTGCCCGCCCAGCGCAGGGCGTCGCGGCGGCTGACTGCGCGGGGACGTTCGAAGGAGGACATCGACAGCTTCTTTCGGTCAGATGCCGGACACGGGAAAGAAGAAACCGAGCGACCTCAGTGTGGCACCGCGATACAACGTTGTAAATCTGCCGAAAGCACTGACAAGCGCTGTCCGTTTCCAGACAGCGCTTGTCATTCCCGCCTATCGCCCGGCGGCGTACCCCTGCTCGCCGCGCGAATTCGCCGCCGCCGAAAGCACCCCGGTCTCAGGATCCTTCGCCACCGCGCACAACCGGCCCTCCGACCACGGCTCCCCCACCGTCACGTCGTGGCCCCGGCTCTCCAGCGCGGCAATGACGTCCGCGCCGATTCGCGATTCCACCGTCACGCTCCCGGCCGCCATGCCGCGCGGGTAGAACGAACTCGGGAAGCTGTCGGTGTGCCAGTTCGGCGCGTCGATCGCGCCCTGCAGGTCGAGCCCGCCGCGGACCTTCTCGCGCAGGGCCGTGCCGAGGAAGAAGTGGAAGTTCCACTGGTCCTGCTGGTCGCCGCCGGGCGTGCCGAACGCCATCACCGGCACGCCGTCGCGCAGCGCGAGCGACGGCGAAAGCGTGGTGCGCGGCCGTTTGCCCGGCGCGAGCGAGTTCGGCAGGCCCGGGTCGAGCCACGCCATCTGCAGCCGGGTGCCCAGCGGGAAGCCCAGCTCCGGCACCACCGGGTTGGACTGCAGCCAGCCGCCGCTCGGCGTCGCGGCGATCATGTTGCCCCAGCGGTCGACGACGTCGAGGTGGCAGGTGTCGCCGCGGGTCAGCCCGTCCTTCGCGACGGTCGGCTCCCCCGCCCCGATCGCCGACGCGGTGACCCCGCCGTCCGCGACGTACCGCGCGTGGCGGCTCAACCGGGGCTCACGGCCTTCCGGGCTGCCTGGGCGCAGGTCGAACGACGCCCGCTCACCGATCAGCTTGCGCCGGATCTCGGTGTACTCCGGCGAAAGCAGCGCCTCGATGGGCACTTCCGTGCTGTCGCCGTACCAGGCTTCGCGGTCGGCCATCGCGAGCTTCGTGCCCTCGATGAGCCGGTGGTAGTACTCCGGCGTCGCGTACTCCAGCTCGTCCGGCAGGAGCGCGAGCTGCTGCAGAAACGCCGGACCTTGGCTCCACAGGCCGACTTTCGCGACGGTCCAGCCGTTCCAGGTGTGGGTGACCGGATCCTCGTAGGCGGGCCGGAACGCGGCGAGGTCATCGGCGGTGAGCGTGCCCGCGTGCCGTTCGCCGGAGGAGTCCATCGCCGGTTTCGCGGCGAAGGCGGCGAGTGCTTCGGCGACAAATCCCTCGCGCCACGCCTTCCGCGCCGCCTCGATCTGCGCTTCCCGATCGCTCCCGGCCGCCTCCGCTTCCGCGATCAGCCGGCGCCAGGTCTCGGCGAGCGCGGGATTCTTCAGCAGCCCACCGGGTTTCGGCGCGACCCCGCCGGGCAAGTACAGCTCGGCCGACGTCGTCCATTCGTTCTCGAACAGCTCGCGGACGGTCTCCACCGTCGCGCCGACGCGTTCGACCGCCGGATGGCCGTCCGCCGCGTAGGTGATGGCGTACTTGAGGACTTCGCGCAGCGACTTCGTACCGTGGTCGTGCAGCAGGAGCAGCCACGCCTCGACCGCGCCGGGCACCGCGGCGGCGAGCGGGCCGGTTCCGGGAACGAGGTCGAGGCCGAGCGAGGTGTAGTGCTCGATCGTCGCGCCGGCCGGCGCGGGTCCCTGCCCACACAGCACCTTCGGCGCGCCGCCCGCCGGGGCGAGGATCATCGGCACCTCGCCGCCGGGACCGTTGAGGTGCGGCTCGACGACGTGCAGCACGAACGCGCCCGCGACCGCGGCGTCGTAGGCGTTGCCGCCGTCCTCGAGGACCGCCATCGCGGCCGCCGAGGCGAGCCAGTGGGTGGACGACACCATGCCGAAGGTGCCCTGCAACGTCGGGCGCGTCTGGACCATGGCCTTATCGTCGCGCGCGGGCTGGCGGTACGTCAAAGACATCTGAGACACCAATCCGATAGCGTATTGCTATGGAACGCCGTCAGCTGGAGTACTTCGTCGCGATCGCCGAGCACGGCGGGTTCACGCACGCGGCGCGGGCTTTGCGGGTGGCGCAGCCGTCGTTGTCGCGGGCGATTTCGAAGCTGGAACAGGACCTGGGCGTCGAACTGTTCCACCGGGTCGGGCGCAACGCGGTGCTGTCGAACGCCGGCGAACTGCTGGCCGGACGCGCCCGCCTCGTGCTGCGCGACCTCGACGCCCTGCGCGCCGCCGCGCGGATGGCGGGCGACGGACCGGCCGGGCGGATCGACGTCGCGGCCACGTCGTCGTCCGCGCTGGAGCCGGTGATCAGCATCATCGCCGAGATGCGCACGCGGTATCCGGGCGTTTTGGTGAGCACGTCGGCGGCGTTGTCGGCGGCCGAGGTGGTCGCGATGGTGGTGCAGGGGCGCTGCGAGGCCGGCGTGTGCGGGAGTGCGGAGCGCCCGGTCGGGCCGGGTCTGGTCGCGCATCACCTGCGGGACGAGGAGCTGCTGCTGGTCGCCCCGCCGGGCACGGAGATCGGTTCGGACGGGGTCGTCGAGCGGGCTGAACTCAGCGGCATGCAGTTCGTCGTCACCACGTCGCCGACGGCGGTGCGCGGGTTCTTCGACCGGCTGGCGGCGAGCGTTCCGGAACTGTCGATCGCGGCCGACGTAGGTGACCGGAGCGTCGTGCTGCCGATGGTGCTGCGCGGGATCGGCGCGAGCCTGATGCCGGACGGCTGGGCGGACCTGGCCCGCCGAGCCGGTGCCGAGGTGCTCCGGTTCGCGCCGCCGGAGACGCTCCCGCAGTGGTTGATCCATCGGTCCGGGCCGATTGCCGCCGCGACTCAGGCCTTTGTGGACATCACCCTCGCCGCAGGCGGGACGGACAGCATCGGCGCGTAGTGGCCGTCCGGATACGGCTCTCCCACCGCGCGGCCGTCCGCTTCGATCCATGCGTGCGCGGCGAACGGGCTCGTCCGCACTCCGGTGCACCAGGTCGGCCAAGAACCCCGGAGGCGGCACAAGAGCGCGGCGGCGATCGAGCGTTGGAGACAGCCTTGTCCAGCACAACGAAGGCTCACCGAGACGACGTTTGTCCGAGCAGCTAGGGCTTCGTCGGCGGTGGCCGGCCGTGCGCCCCGGCGGGCGAATTCCAGGACCCGGCGCAGCTTCGCCGGACGGAGCCGGGCCATCGGGCGGGCCAGTGCGACGGCGAGCACGGGCAACGGACGCCGGTGCAGCGGCAGGCGGACACGCGCCGCGAGCGCGACCGGGGCGGTCATGCCGTCACCAACCCGGCGGACTGCAACTGATCGAGCACCGCCGTCACGTCCTTCCGCGTCACGGCCTCGTCGACCCCGTGCAGCGAGGCCAGTTCCGAGGCGATGCCTTCCGGGTCGCTGCCGTCGAGAAGCCCTTGCAGCACAGCGCTTCCAGTGGCGTTGAGCTGCCAGTACCGGCCGGTCGTCAGGTGCAGCAGAACGGTGCCGTCCGGGGTGTCTGTCGTGGTGACGTCAGGGTGCAAGCGCATCGAGCCTCCTCGGGGCTGGGCGGTCGGCGGCGCGCAGCCACCTCTCACATCCGATGAGCGGTTCCAGCGCGGCGACCACGCGGTAATCCCGCTGCGGCGAACGGACCGCGGCCCTCAGCCGGTCCAGGTCGAGAAGCCCGCGCGCGGCCAGTGCGGAATCCTCGAACAGGCGCAGGATCGCGGTCTGGTTGCGGCGCAGGCCTTCCCGGATGTCGGCGCCGAACTCGCCCTTCGTGGCCCGGCCGAGCACGACGTCCGGCACGATCCCCCGCATCGCCTCGGCCAGCAACGGTTTGTAGCGGCGTGCGTCCGCGTGTTCATGTCGCCGGACGCGTAGGACGGCTTCCACCACCCGGTCGTCGAAGAACGGCAGCCGCAGCTCGACCCCGGCGTCGGCGTAGAGCCCGGCTGTCAAGCGGTACTGCGCGGCCGCGGAGCGCAGGACGAGCATCGCTTGATGTTCGCCCGGATCGCGACCGAGCGGCTGGGCGTCGTTCGCGGTGCGGTGCAAGGCTTTCCGGGCCAGGTCGAGGCCGTCGGCGGTGACCCACGGCTGGGCTCGCAGCGGTGCGACACCCCAGCCGAGCACCGGACGGCGTGCCGAGCTGACCGGATCCGAGAGGTGCTCGGCCTGCTGTCGCCACCAGCCAGCCGCGGTGCCCGGCCGGAGAAGTCCCGCCATCGTCCCGAAGAGCGGCCAGCGTCGGAGCGCGGCGTGCGCCCGGACGTGACTCAACGCGGTAACCGGCCGACGCCGCAGCAGCTGGTGCAGGTACCCGGGCAGCGGGCTGAACAACTCGTCCCCGCCGTGCCCGGCCAGGTGCAGTTCGGACCCGCGTGCGGCCAGGGTTTCGGCGCTGTACCGGATCCTGGCCGCGGACCGGGTGAACGCGTACGGTTCGTCGGCGTCGACCGGCCGGTCCGGATCGGCGAAGACGGCGGGCAGTTCGTGCTGCGGGACGATCAGGTGCTCGGCCCGGTCCAGCGCGGCGATGGACCGGGCGGCGAACTCCGCGTCGTCGTTGCCCGCCTCCGCCTCGGCCCAGCGGAAGGTCAGCAACTCCGGATTCTCCCGGGCGGCAAGGAAACACAGCGAGGTCGAATCCAGGCCGCCGGACAGGTCAGCGGACACTTGTCCCGAGTGGACAGTCTCGGCCAGCGCGGTCCGCACTCCCTCCGCGCCGCGGGCCAGCGACTCGCGAGCGGCTGGCAGCCGCCACCACGGCTTCACCTGTGCTCGTCCGTCCGTCCATACCAGACAGTCGCCCGGCGGAACAGCGGAAACCTTGGCATACAACGGTCGTTCGTTCAACGGCGGCGGAAGCTGCAGCCCGCACGCCACTCGTGCGGCAAGCACTTCCTCGTCCACTGAGGACTCAAGCAGATCGGCGACCAGATCAGCGCGATCCGCGGCGACCGGCACGCCGTCCGTCCGGCAATAGAACACCCGCCGCAATCCCGTTGCGGTTCCTTGGACCCGCACCGCACCGTCCACAGTGGCCACCAGATGGAACGACCCGGTCAGCGCGGCGGCAACCCGGTCGACGTCCGACAGCGACGACACCCGCGCCGCGAACTCGCCGAGCCGGACGGCGGTGACCGGGGAATGCCCGATCACCGCCAGCCGCACCGGCCCGGCTGTCCCCACCGCCACCTCGGCGCGACGCCATCGGCCGACGAGCCACGGCCGCCCGGACGCGTGGGCGTGCACCTGCGCGCCCGGCCACGGCCGCCGGATCCCCGCCGCGGCGGGGAGATCCGGCAGCACCACGAATCCCGGCCTGCTCATCGGCTGCGGTCCCGGCTCAGGAGGCGAAGAAGCCCATCGTGTCCGACAGGTAGCCCCCGAAGCCGAGGGTGTCGTCGCTGAACTCGCCGACCTCGACCAGCGCGGGCGGCGTGTATTCGGGCAGTTCGCGAACCTGCTTGTCCTGAACGTCCATGATGCCTCCGATGTTCGGCTCCGGCAGCCGCTGCGACCGCCGTCCCCGACACTGGCACGCACCGCCCCGCCGCGGCAGGCGGGAGTTCCCGTGCGTACCAACAGCTTTACCTCGCAGTACCGGACCCGCCCGCCCCGCTGCCCCGAATGGACTAGACCACTGTCAGCCGATCCCGAGCCCGCGCCGCCCGGTCGCGTTCAGCTGCCCTGGCGCGAACCGGTCCGGCCAGGAGCGCTCGTAATGCTCGGCCGGGAAGTCCGACGGACTGGACCCGGACTCGAACGCCTCGCGCACCGACCCGGCGTACGCCTCGTTGCGCGGGCACCACGGCGCGGCCGGGATGTACATGACGTTGCCCCAGCCCCGCTGATTCTCCACCGGAGCGACGCTGTGGACCAGATCGCAGTGCCACCACACGGAATCGCCCGCCCGCACGTCCGGGATGCCGCTGGAAGCCCGCAGCAGCAAGGAATGCCATTTCTCGCTGGCCGCGTACATCTTGTTCACCGTGACGCCGCACATGTCGTCCTCGGGCACGTCGGCCAGCAGCGGCCGCAGCATCAGGTAGCCCATCGCCTCCGGGATCGGCACCGCGTGCAGCACGCCCTGGTCGTGCTCCATGTCGGACAGCGCGGTCCAGCCCTGGAAGGTGCGGAACGCCGAGCACATCGTCGAGCCCTCGAACTGCGGCCCGGCCGTGCGATGCGCGGCGTCCCACGGGTCGTAGGACTCGACGGTGCCGTCGAACAGATGCCGGAACGCCCGCTGGTACGCCTCGGTCATCCAAAGGTCCAGCGTGCCCGGGTCGAGATGGGGACGAAGACCGCCGGAATCCGCGCCCGGCGGACGGCGGCGGATGCGGTCCGGGTACAGCGAATCCCGGCCGGGGTCGAACCAGCGGACGCCGTCGGATTCCGAGCGCCACCGCGCGTTGAGGAACGCCTGCACGCGCGCCATCCGGTCGCTTTGCCGTGCTTCCATTTGCGTCGGCGACCAGTAGATCGGGTAGATCCCCGCCTTCGAGACGAGGCTGCCGAAGAAATTGTCGCCGGGGCCGCGGTAGCTCTCGGAGAACCGGTTGCCCTCGAGGTAGCCGACGATCCCCGCGTCCCAGTCCAGCGCCTGCTCGCGCGGGAAATGACCGCGCACCACCAGGCAGCCGCGCCGCCTCAGCCGAGCCAAGTCTTCCTCGGAGACCCTGCCCGCCTCGATGTCGGCGTAGTCCAGCTCCGGCCAGATCGCCTCGCCGCGTGCCTTCGCCGCCTCGATCTCCTCGACCGCGGCGGCGACGCGCGCCTCGATCACCGCGAAAACCTCTTCCACAGTGCGCCCGGACGCCTCGATCCGCGCCCGCAGCGCGGCTTTGACCTCGCGAATCGCGGCCGGAAGGTCGTCCGGCGTCGTCTCCCAGTGCGGCAACGGGGGAAGCTGCATAGCGCTCGCTCCATTCAGGAAGGGCTCCTTACTGAACCGACGGTAGGGCGCCCGCGCCGATTCAGGCAACACTCCTGACTAAATCGGCTACACTCCCGCCGGTGACCCCGGCCAAGCCCTCCCTCGACCTGCTCCGGTCGCTGACCGACGAGCACGTCCTGCGGGCACTGCTCGCGCAGCGCCAGCTCACGCGCGCGCAAATCGCCGCTCACACCGGCATTTCCAAGCCCGCCGTCGGCGACAGCGTCGCCCGGCTCGCCGAGGCCGGGCTGCTGCGCGACACCGGCGAGCGCACCACCGGCCGCGGCCGCGTCGGCACCTATTACGCACTGGCCGACGATCTCGGCACGGCTTTGGTCGTGAGCATCGCCCACGAGGGCGCGGTCGCCGAAGCCGTCGACGTTTTCGGCGACGTGCTCGCCCGGCACGTCGAAGACCTCGGCCGCCCGGTGCGTCCGCGGAAGGTCGCTCAGGCATTGCGCAAGGCCGCGACTCAGGTCGCCGACGACGCCGGACCGCTCCGGCTCGCGGTCGTCAGCGCCGCCGATCCCGTCGACCGCGCCACCGGGAAACTGGTCCACCTGCCCGATTCCCCTTTCCTGCTCGGGGAACTCTCCCCCGCCGACATCCTCGCGCCGCTCGTCGCCGGCCCGGTCACCGTCGACAACGACGTGAACTGGGCCGCCCGCACCGAACAGGCCGCCGACGATTTCGCCTACCTCTTCCTCGGCGAAGGGCTGGGCTGCGCGGTGGTCGCCGACGGCGAAGTGCGGCGCGGACACGCCGGTTTCGCCGGGGAAATCGCGCACGTCCTCACCCGCGGCGCGGACGGTCAGGCGCTCTCGTTCATCGACGTCTTCGCGGATCTCGGGGTGCGCCAACCGGATTCGACCACAATCGACGTCGACGCCCTGTTGTGCGCGATCAAATCCGACGACGTCCTCGACACCCTCGCCGAGGCGATCTGCGGCGTACTCCTCGCTTTGGTGACGGTGTCCGACCCGGAACTCATCATCCTGGGCGGACCCTGGGGCCCCGCCGTGCTCGACGCAGTGTCGGCCCGTTTCGCGCGGCTGCCGCGCAATGTCCCGCTTCGCGCCCCGCACGCCACGGATTCCCCCGCCCTCACCGGCGCGCGCGACGAAGCCGTGCGCGCCCTGCGGAAGGCCGTTCTCAGCCCTTGATGGTCTTCTTGATCCACTCCAGCTGACCGAACACATCGCCGTCGGCCGCGACGCTGCTGCGGTCGGATTTGCTGGTGACTCCCACGATCGTGTCGCGATCCGTGGTGGACATGACCGGACCGCCGGAGTCGCCGCCCGCCGTGACGCCGTCCGTGGTCAGCGCGCAGAAATCGGTGCCGCCGGAGATGGTCATGCCCTCGCAGCGCTGGTCGTCGGGGTCGATGACCTTCGCGTCCACCTGCTTGAGCACGTCGGACTGGCAGCTGTTCTCGTCTCCGGTGCAGGTCGCGCCCCAACCGAGCTGGCGAACCGTCTCGCCCGGCCGCACCGGTCCCGCGGTCGGCAGCTTCGCCGGGGTGATGTCCATCGGGGTGACCTTGATCAGCATGAGGTCGGCCAGCGTGTGGTTGTTCCGGCTGCCCGGCACCGGCCGGACGACGGCGCCGAGCCGCTGGTCGAGATTGCCGACGCGGAACTCGATCCGGGAGTCCGCGATGGGCTCGGCGGCCTCGGCGAAGCAATGATCGGCGCCGATGATCCATTCGCGGCTGATCGCGGTGGCGGTGCACTCGGGCTTGCCGTCGACCAGCATCCGCACCGCCCACGGGCCGTAGCCGGAGACCGAACCGCCGATCACGGCAGACGCCGGGGTCGCTGCCGCAACAGCGGCCAGGGCGGCGGCTGGGGCCAGGACGGCCAACTGGCGGAGCAGCATGATCAATCCCTTCGGCAGTTGGCGTTACAACATCAAGACGCGGCAGCTGGCGAGTGGTTGCGCCTCGTGAGCGACGATCCCGGAATCGCCGCTCACGAGGCACCCGGATTCAGGACTTGTCCGCAGCCTGAGCCACGAAAATCCCCGTCTCCAGAAATGCCCGCCACTCAGCCGGAGACTGACTGTCCATCGCCCGGCGAGCAGCCGCCTGGACCTGACTGTTGGGCGTCGAGCGAGTCCAGATCCCGCTGGTGTGCAACATAAATCGCGGTTTCAAGGAAGTACGACGTCGAGCCGACGGTGTCCGCGTAGGCCTCGTACCGGACTCCCTCAGCAACGTCTCCCTGTCGTTGCGCGGCCAGGTAGATCGCTGAGCCGCAGTCGCGAAAGCCGGAGCGACGACCCCGGCCGCCACGGTCATCGCGGCGAGGACAACCGCGGCCGCCAGTCTCCGAACTCAGCAATTCGACATAAGCTTCATACCGGGTGGACATCCCCAGGTCAGCGGACGATACCGATCACCGGCCGCAGTCTCGCCGGTTGACATGTCGGAAACTTCCGACGTAACGTAGCGTCATGCCCGACGACGTCTTCCTCGCTCTCGCCAGCCCCGTCCGCCGGCGGCTGCTCGAGATCCTGGCGGACGGCCCGCACACGGCGGGCGACCTCGCGGCGCGGTTCGAGCTGAGCCGTCCGGCGGTGGCCGAGCACCTCAAGGTGCTGCGGGACGCCGCTTTGGTCCGCGACGAAGCCGTAGGGCGGCAACGTTTTTACCACCTGGAGAGCGACCCGCTGGAGCAGGTCGGCGAATGGCTGCACCCGTTCGAGCGGTTCTGGCGCAGCCGTTTGCGCAGCATGGCCGACCTGCTGGAAAACGAGGAGGAAACCCCGTGACGTACGCCCGCATCGGCAGCATCTCGGTCGATCAGTTCATCGCCGCAGCCCCGGAAAAGGTCTGGCGCGCGCTCACCGATCCCGAACTGCACGCGAAGTGGTGGGCGCCCGGCGACATCGGCCCGGACGTCGGCCGCGAGTTCCGGCTGGAAATGCCCGGCTTCGGCTCGATCCCTTGCCGCGTCATCGAATCCGAGCCGCCGTCGAAGTTCGTCTACACCTTCAACGGCGACTGGACCCTCACCTGGACGCTTGTCGCCGAGGGCCAGGGCACCCGGCTCCTGCTGAACCACTCCGGCTTCGACCTGGACGACAAACGCCAGGCGGACGCGTGCGAGCGGATGGGCCCCGGCTGGCGCGACGGCGTCCTGCCGCGGCTGGCGAAGCTGGACCTCGGCTGACCCTCTCAGGCCGGACGGCGAGCGTAGACCACCGCTTGCGGCACCTCGCTGTCCAGCTCTTCCACCCATTCCGCCTCGACCGTGAACCCGGCCCCGCGCAACCACTCCGACACCTGCACGGGCTGCCGACGGTGGACGTACAGCTGCATCGCATGCCCGCCGTAACCCTGTGTCTTCAACCGGGCGACGTCGCCGACGTGGAAGCCGATCGCGACCGGCGCCCCGGGCTTCAGCACCCGATAGAACTCCGCGATCGCCGTGGGCACCTCCTCGTCCGGGACGTGGATCAGGGCCCACCACGACAGCACCCCGGCCGCCGAAGCGTCGGGCAGCGGGAGCGCGGTCATCGAACCGACCGCGAACCGCAGCCCCGGGTGATCCCGCCGGGCCACCTCGATCATGCCGGGAGAAAGGTCCAGTCCGAACGCGTCGAGACCAAGGCTTTTCAGGTGCGCGGTGACGTGCCCGGTGCCGCAGCCGACGTCGGCGACCGGGCCGGTTCCGTGCACCAGCGAGGCGAACAAGCCCAAGGTCATGCGCAGCGAAGGACTTCTGGCGATCGAGTCGCGCAACCGGTCGGCATAGCTGTCGGCGACGGTGTCGTACGAAGTCCGGGTGTCGGTCAGCCAGGTCTGCACGACGGCCACGCTAGCTCACCGGCGCGCCGAACCAGCGGCGAAGCGCGGGCTCTAGCCCGTCCGGATCACCAGCCCACGCCACATATCCGTCCGGCCGGACCAGCTTCGCCTCGGCACCCGTCTCAACGCGGTGCACCCGATCCGCCCACCGTGTCGCGAGATCGCGGAACTGTCCTTCGGGATCCACGAGAACGCCGCGTCCGGCCCGCAGTTCCGCACCGAGATCGTGCGCGGGCAACCCGACCAGCGGATGGTCCTCGCTGCCCGGAATCGCATAACGGAAACCCATGCCGGACAACATGTCGTCCAGCAGGTACTGGACCTCGGGCAAGCGCACCAGCTCCGTGAACAACGACCGGACCGCGGCCGAATCGGGACCGTCGTCCAGGAGCAGCGACTGCGCCTGGACGTTGCGCAGCACCGCCGCGCCGACCGGATGCCGTTCCGCGTGATAGCTGTCCAGCAGTCCCTCGGGCTCGGTGCCGCGAACCGCCGCACCGAGCTTCCAGCCGAGGTTCATCGCGTCCTGGATTCCGGCGTTCATGCCTTGCGCGCCAAAGGGAAGGTGCACATGCGCGGCGTCGCCGGCGAGGAAGACGCGGCCGTGCCGATACTGCGCGGCCTGCAGCGCGGCGTTCGTAATCCGGCGTGCGTAACGAAGTTCGACCAGTTCCACGCGATCGCCGAAGACTGTCTTCAGCCCGGCGCGGATCTCGTCCTCGGTGACCGGGATGTCCCGTTCCCGCGACCAGCCGGGTCCGCCAAAAGTCAGACGGCGGAGCGGGCGGCCTTCGGCGTCGACGCCGAGCGGGAACACCTGCGCGCGATAGCCCTCCCGGGTGATCGTGGTCATCGGAACCTCGGCACTCAGCCGCACGTCGGCGGCCACCATGGTCTCGGTCCCGGGACGGCCGGAGAACTCCGCGCCCAGCAGCTTCCGGACCGTGCTGCGCCCGCCGTCGGCGGCGACCAGGTACTGGGACCGGATCGCGGTGCCGTCGGCGAACGTCGCGGTGACGCCGTCCGCGTCCTGCTCCAGCCCGGCCAGTTCGTGGTCCCGGCGGACGCGGATTCCTTCCGCGGCGAGGTGTTCCTCCAGGAACCCCTCGATCACGACCTGCGGCACCGACCGCCATGGGAACCGGTGCCGTCTCCGGACCAGCGGCAGCAGATTCCCGGCGAAATGCGCTGTGGTGACCGGGTAGTCGCCGGTGGCCAGCAGCGGTTCGAGCAGGCCGCGCTGGTCGAACGCCTCCTGGGTGCGGGTCTGCAGCCCGCCTGCCTTGGACAGTTCGCTGGCCTTCGGCAGCCGGTCCGCCAGCACGCAGGACACTCCGGCGAGCCGCAGTTCGTTCGCCGCCGTCATCCCGGTCGGCCCGGCGCCGACGACGAGCACCTCGACAGTCATGATCTCTCCCCTTCTGGGTCGGTGTGTTCGGAACCGACTCTCGGCCCGGCGACGACCCGCGAGCCAGAAAGCGACACGATTGCGGCGGATTCCGACCTGAGTAGTCTCCAACCGGTGGATTCCGACTACGACGACCTCGACCGCCAGCTGGTGCACGCCCTGCAGATAGATCCGAGGGCCCCGTTCAGCACGATCGCCGACGCGCTCGGCGTGTCGGATCGCACCATCGCGCGCCGCTACGCCCGGCTCCGGTCGACGGGAGCGGTCCGGGTCGTAGGCGGCGTCAACGAGACTTCCGGTGCGGTGCAATGGTTCCTGCGCATCCGGTGCGCGCCCGCCGCGGCGGTGGCGGTCGCTGAGGCACTCGCGCGGCGGCCGGACACCGCCTGGGTGAGCCTGACGTCCGGCGGCACCGAAATCACCTGCACGGTCCGCACCGAAAACGAGGCCGACAGCGAAGCGTTGCTGCTGGCCAAACTTCCCCGCACGCCACGGGTCGAGGGCGTCACCGCGCATTCGGTGCTGCACGCGTTCTACGGCGGGCCGGACAGCCTGGTCGCCAAGCTCGGCGTGCTGGACGACGCCACAGTCGCTCGGTTGCGCCCGCCGCCGATCCCTCTCCGGCCAGGCCCGGCAACCCTCGACGACGGCGACCGCGAACTCCTCGCCGCGCTGGCCGCCGACGGCCGCGCCGGGTTCGAACAGCTCGCCGCCGAGACCGGCTGGTCCCCCACGACCGTCCGCCGCCGCATGGCGGAACTGCGCGAACGGGACGTGCTGTACTTCGACCTCGATCTCGATTGGCGGTTGCACGGCAAGGGAATCCGGACACTGCTGTGGCTTTCGGTCGCCCCGGCGGCGCTGGAGGAGGCCGGGGCCGCGCTGGCCGCGCACCCGGAAGTCGCGTTCGCCGCCGCGACCACCGGCCCCACCAATCTGTACGCGACAGCGGTGTGCGGCAGCCAGCACGAGCTGTACCGCTACCTCACCACCAGCGTCGCCGCGCTCCCCGCGGTCACCCACGTGGAAACCGCACCGGTGATCAAGACGGTTAAACGGGTAGCGAACCGGCTGTGACGCAGTACGAACGGGCGCCCTCCCGGTCAGCGGTTGACAGCGCGACGGTGGTCCGTCAATGATTCGTTCGGCTTTCCCCGGTGGGAAATTCCCGTACGCGTCCGCGAACTGTCCCCGAGTTTTCGAGGAGACATCGATGTCATCGGTCAGCCGCCGCAGATTCATGCAACTCGCCGCCGCCACCGCCGCCGGCACGGCCTTGCCCGCGAGCATCGCGCGGGCGGCTTCGGTGCCGGCAGCCGTGCGCTCCGGCACCCTCGCGGACGTCGAGCACGTGGTCGTGCTGATGCAGGAAAACCGGTCGTTCGACCATTATTTCGGGACCCTCAACGGCGTCCGCGGCTTCGGCGACCCGCGCCCGGTTTCCCTGCCGAGCGGGAAATCCGTGTGGAACCAGGCCGACGCGAGCGGCGCCGAAACCCTGCCGTTCCGGCCCGCCGAGGAGAATCTCGGCCTCACCTTCATCGAGGACCTCAACCACGACTGGAACGGCACGCACACCGCGTGGAGCACCGGCCGGTGGGACAAGTGGATCCCGGCGAAAACCCGCACCACGATGGCGTATCTGACCCGCAAGGACATCCCGTTCCACTACGCGCTCGCCGACGCGTTCACCATCTGCGACGGCTACCACTGCTCGATGCTGTCCTCGACCGATCCGAACCGGTACTACATGTACACCGGCTGGACCGGAAATGACGGTTCCGGCAACGGACCGGTGCTGGGCAATGAAGAATCCGGCTACGGCTGGACCAGTTTTCCGGAAATCCTGGAAAAGGCCGGGGTCTCGTGGAAGATCTACCAGGACATCGGCAACGGTCTCGACAAGGAGCACAAGTGGGGCTGGACCGATGACGCCTACATCGGCAATTACGGCGACAACTCGCTGCTTTACCTGACCCAGTACCAGAAATCCGCTCAGGGCACGCCGCTCTACGACAAGGCCCGCACCGGCACCCACGCCGCCGCGGGCGACGGTTTCTTCGACCACCTCACCGCGGACGTCAAAGCGAACCGGCTGCCGCAGGTCTCCTGGATCGTGGCCCCGGAGGCGTACTGCGAACATCCGGCGTGGCCCGCCAATTACGGCGCCTGGTATGTCTCCGGCGTCCTCGACGCGCTCACGTCGAATCCGGACGTGTGGAGCAAAACCGTCCTGCTGATCACTTACGACGAGAACGACGGTTTCTTCGACCACGTCGTCCCGCCGTATCCGCCGCGCGACGCGAACTGGGGCAAGTCGACGGCGAGCGTCGCCGGAGAATGGTACGAAGGCGGTGCGGCCGCGTCGTATCTGACCGGAATGCCGTACGGGCTCGGCCCGCGCGTGCCGCTGCTGGCCGTCTCGCCGTGGAGCACCGGCGGCTGGGTCTGCTCGCAGACTTTCGACCACACGTCGCTGATCCAGTTCGTGGAAAAGCGCTTCGGCGTGCACAACCCGAACATTTCGCCGTGGCGCCGCGCGGTCTGCGGCGACCTCACGTCGGCGTTCGACTTCACCGGCGCCAACAGCGGCGTCCCGTCCCTGCCCGGCACCGGCGACTACCAGCCGCCCGCCGACCACAGCACCCCGCCGACCTATCACCCGGTGCCGCCCTCGAACGGTTCGCTCCCGAAGCAGGAACCCGGCACCCGCAAAGCACGCGCGCTGCCGTACGACCTGGCCGCGGACACCGAAGCCCGCGACGGCCGGATGTACTTCACCTTCACCAACTTCGGCGACGCCGGTGCCGGGTTCCACGTGACGTCGAAGATGCGTTCCGACGGACCGTGGCCGTACACCGTGGAGGGCCACAAGTCGGTCAGCGACAGCTGGCATCTGCCCACCGGCGCGGGAGATTGGTACCAGTACTCGGTTTTCGGCCCGAACGGCTGGCTCCGCGAACAGGCCGGAACGATCGGCGGCTTGGGCCCCGAGGTGACTGCCCGGCACGACGCTGGCTATGTGACAGTCACGTTCACGAACCCGAGCACCCGAACGGTCACCTTCACCGGCATCGACGCCTACGCGCCTACCGAGGCTTACCAGTACACGCTCGCCCCGGGCACTTCACGAGCGGTGCCGAAGTGGGGCGTGGCGAACGGCTGGTACGACATCACGGTGAAGGCGGATCACGACGGCCAGTACGTCCGCCGCTTCGCGGGCCACGCGGAAACCGGTCAAGCCTCGACCAGCGACCCGGCCATCGCCACCAGCTGAGCGGTCCGTGAGGGGAACCCTGAGAGGGTGTTGTGGAACCTGGGTGGTTAGTCGTCGTGGTCTTCTGTTAGGCGGCGGGCTGCTTCGGTTTCGAT
>NZ_JBHZAG010000132.1:0-18578 GCF_042754125.1 Amycolatopsis sp. NPDC059235 | reverse complement strand
GCTCGGATATGTGTAAAAGAGACCGGGGGAACCCTGAGGGACTCTGAGTCCCTCAGGGTTCCCCTCACGGACCTCGGCATTGCGCGTCTGGAGGTCCAGCAGCGGGTTACGAGGTCTCCCGTACCGGCGCGGGCGCGGGCTCCTCTTCCGCCACCGCCTCGCTCAGCTGCCAGCCGCCCCGGCGACGCAGCACCACGAGGTAATAACCCAAGGCCAGCAACGCGATCGCGCCGGTGACGATGAGGCTCGGCCGTCCGATCACCGGGTCGGTCGCGTTCACGTAGAGCACGAACGCCAGCGCGATCAAGGCCACCACCGGCGCGATCGGGAACCCGGGCATCCGGTACTTCGCCCCGGCCGTCGCTCCGGAACGACGGCCCAGGATCGCACCGAGGCACAGCGCCGCGTACACGACGACGATCGACGTGCTGGTCACGACTGTCAGGATCTGCGGGTCCACAAAGCACAGTGCGGCGGCAATGAAGCCGGTCGCCAGCGTCGCGACCCACGGGGTGCCGAACTTCGGGTGCACCGCCGAGAGCGCGCGGTTCATCGCCTTCGGCCACGCGCGGTCCCGGCCGCTGCTGAACACCAGCCGGGAACTGATCAGCACGATCGCGAGGACGGCGTTGATGATGGCGAGCGCGACCGCGAGGCTCAGCACGGTGTCGAGCGTGCTGCCGCCGCGGGCCTGCACGAAGTACGACAACATGTTGGGAGAGCTGAACAAAGTGCCGAGATCGGGCGCGCCCATCAGCACGGCGGTGACCGGGATCAGCTCGGCCAGCACGGTGACCCCGAGTCCCATGAGGACAGCGCGCGCCACCCCGCGTCCGGCGTCCTTGGTTTCCTCGCCGAAGTAGACAGCCGAGCCGTAGCCGTTGTAGGCGAAGATCGCGATCGCCGTCGCGATCATCACCGCGCTGATCGTCGCCGGACCGCCGCCCGGGGCGACCGGATGCGCGAGCAGATCGGTGAACGGACGGGCCGGCTTGGCCAGCCCGAGCACCGCGACCACGGCGAGCGCCAGCAGCTCCACCGCGAGGAAAATGCCGGTGACCCAGGCGTTCAGCTTGATGTCGAACACCGCGACGATCGCGGCGAGCACGCACGTCACCGCCGCCACCACCGCCGGGGACACGCCGGGCAGCACCACGCTCAGGTACTGGCCGACGCCGAGCGCGATCACCGCGACGATCAGCACCTGCGTCACGATCATGATGCCCAGCACCATGAATCCGGGCAGTTTGCCCAGCGTGCGCGCGGCGATCGTGTACTCGCCGCCCGCGGACGGGAAGGCCGAGCCCAGTTCGGCGTACACGAAGGCCATGAAGATGCCGACTACGGCGGCGGCGAGGAAGGCGTAGAAGGCGCCCGATCCGGCGCCGGTGAGGACGCCCGGTGCGATGACGAACACCGAGGACGCCGGGCTGATCGCGGAAAGCGTGATCAGCAGCATGCCGAGGGTGCGCAACCCGCGGCGCAAGACGGGGGTGGACAACGCTGGCCTCCATCAAGTCGTTGCTCAGGTACGTTGTTTGAATGGAACTCAAATAACCAGCCGGGCGTTCAGCTAAGGCCCTCACGCCCGCCACGTCAAGACTTCTGCGGTCTCGATCCGTTCAGGGCTTGCATTTTTCGAGATTTGTTCAAAGAATCAAGGCATGGCAAGACCGAGCAAGGCCCCCGAGCGGCGGGCGGAACTGGTGGCCGCGGCGCGGCACACCGTCGTCGAACGCGGCGTGCTGAACCTGAAGCTGCGCGATGTCGCGGACCACGCCGGCATGTCGCCGGGTTCCCTGTTGTACTACTACCCTTCCCTGAGCGACCTGCTCGAAGACGTGCAGCAGGAGGCCGTCGAACGCTTCTGCGTCGCGCGTGAAGCCGCGGTCGCGGCGGAGGCCGACCCGCGCGCCCGGATGCGCGCGATGATCGGCAGCGGCCTGCCGAACGGCAAGAACGACGAGCTGTGCGTGCTGCTCTATGAACTGGGCACCATCGCCCGCCGCGAACCGGCATACTCCGCGCGGCACATCGCGCTGTACGAACGTCAGGTCCGCGGGTACGTCGGCATCCTGGAAGCCGGTGCCGCGACCGGGATTTTCGACCTGACCGACGACCCGGTCACCATCGCCCGCAACCTCGTCACCCTCGAAGACGGGTACGGCCTGCACCTGACTCAGGCGGTGCCGCCGCTCGACCGATCCGTCGCCGAGGCGGCGGTGCTCTCCTATGCCCGCGTTTCGACCCGATGCTCCCTGGAGGCCCCCGCATGACCCGCGCCCGCGACCTTGGCTTGACGCTTGGCGGCAAGCCCGGCCCGCACAACGCGATCACCGACATCCCCGGCGTCGAGGTCGGATACACCACCTTGATCGAAGGCTCGTCGGTGCGGACCGGGGTCACCGCGATCCTTCCGCGCGGCCGTTCCCAGTTCGATGTGCCTTGTTCGGCGGGCACTTTCTCCTTGAACGGCAACGGCGAAATGACCGGCCGGGCCTGGCTGGCCGAGACCGGGTCCTTGACTCTGCCGGTCTTGATCACCAGCACCCACTCCGTCGGACAGTGTCATCGAGGCACGATCGATTGGGTGGTGCGGGAACGCCCGGACGCCGCGGCGGAGTGGCTGCTCCCCGTGGTGGCGGAGACGTGGGACGGGTACCTCAACGACGTCAACGCCCCGACCATCCAGACTGAGCACGCCGTCGCCGCCATCGATGCGGCTGCCTCCGGCCCCATCGCCGAGGGTTCGGTGGGCGGCGGGACCGGGATGACGTGTTACGGGTTCAAGGGCGGCACTGGGACTTCTTCGCGGGTTGTTTCGCACGGTTCGGACAGCTACACCGTTGGGGCCCTGGTGCAGGCGAACTTCGGAAGCCGCCCGGAGCTGACGGTGGCCGGATCGCACCTAGGTGCCGAGCTTCTTGACGACAACCCGATGGCCGACACAAGCTGGCTCGCTCCGGCTGGTGCCGGTTCGGTGATCGTGGTGATCGGGACTGATGCGCCTCTGCTGCCCGGTCAGTGCACTGCTTTGGCCCGACGGGTGCCGCTCGGGCTGGCCCGGACCGGGACCACCGGCTCGCACTTCTCCGGAGACCTGTTCCTGGCCTTCAGCACGGCGAACGCGGGTGCTTTGACCAGCCATTTCCCCCGGCCGGACGACGAACCGTACGAGAGCATGCGGTTCATCCCGTGGGGTGCGATCGATCCGTTCTTCGAGGCCGTGGTGCAGGCGGTCGAAGAGGCGGTGCTGAATGCGCTGGTGGCCAACGAGGAGATGACCGGGCACCGGGGGCATCGGGTTCCGGCGCTTCCGGTGAGCCGCTGGAAGGAGGGGGCCTAAAGCAGGCGCGGCGGGCTCGCCTGGGCGCTTTGGCTGAATACGCGCCGCGCCTGGGCGAGCCGGGGCTTCGTCTCATGGACCCGCCCCCGCCGAGAAAAGCCTCGTGAGCGCCTGTCACGGTTCTGACCGGGATGGGCGCTCACGAGGCCCAATTGCGGTTAACCGGTTCCGTGCCGGTCCGGCAATGAACGCCGACCGGCAATTCGCCAGGACGGACGCAAGGCCCGGCCCAGAACGGCGAGATCTCGAAGCTCCTTGGCATCTCCGGCCTTGTGCACGATGAACGCCGCGAGACCGAGCACTGCGACGAAGGCAGTCAGAGTGTTGCTGCGGCTCATCCGACAGCTCCTTGGAACCGAGTCGCAATCCGGGTACTGCTCGGTGGCGGACAAGACCCGCCCTGCTGGGGTCAGCGCTTCCAAGTCGGCCCGGTGAGGGGCATGAGGCGCAAGTACCGCGAACAGTGCCAGTCGTCTGCTGGCATCACGGATGCCTCCTCCACTCGACGGGCGCCCGCACCCCTTGCCCCGACCCGCCAGGATCGTATATCTTTTGAGATATCTTCCTCTCCCGACAACATCCGGGCAGGTCAACCCCCATGAGTCCCGTATCGAGCACCACCCCGCCGGAGCGGCCGGGCAAGGTCATCGCGCTTCACCTGAACTATCCGTCCCGCGCCGAGCAGCGCGGGAGGACCCCGGCGAAGCCCTCGTACTTCGTCAAGCCCACCACCTCGATCAGCGCCTCCGGCACCCCCATCGAGCGCCCCGCGGGCACCGAACTTCTCGCGTTCGAGGGCGAGATCGCGCTCATCATCGGCAAGCAGGCCCGCCGCGTCTCCCCCGACCAAGGCTGGAGCTACGTCGAGAGCATCACCGCCGCCAACGACTTTGGCGTATACGATCTGCGGCACGCCGACGGCGGTTCCAACCTCCGCTCCAAGGGCGGCGACGGCTTCACTCCCCTCGGCCCGGCCACCATCCCCGCCGCCGAGGTCGATCCCGCGAAGCTGCGCGTCCGCACCTGGGTCAACGGCGAGCTCGTCCAGGACGACACCACCGAGGACCTCATCTTCGACTTCGGCACCCTCGTCGCCGATCTTTCCCAGCTGAGCACTCTCGAACCCGGCGACGTCATCCTCACCGGGACCCCGGCGGGGTCGTCGGTCGTGAAGCCGGGCGACACCGTCGAGGTCGAGGTCAGCGGCGGCGCGAAGACCACCGGACGTCTCGTCACGCCGGTCGTGGAGGGCACCACGCCGCTCCCGGAGTTCAGCGCTCAGCCCAAAATCGACGACAACCAGCGCGAACAGGCTTACGGCGACAGGGAATCCGCAGGGCTCCCGGCGGAATTCGTGCTCACCGAGGAACTCAAGACCAAGCTCACCAGCGTAGGCACGGCGACGCTTTCCGCCCAGCTGCGCAAGAACGGCTACAACCACGTCTCCATCGACGGCCTCGGTTCCACCCGCCCGGACACGAAACTCATCGGCCGCGCGCGGACTCTCCGCTACGTCCCCTTCCGCGAGGACCTCTTCAAATCCCACGGCGGCGGCTTCAACGCCCAGAAACGCGCCATCGACTCGCTCAACCCCGGCGACGTCCTGGTCATGGAGGCCCGCGGCGAAAAGGGAACCGGCACGATCGGCGACATCCTCGCCCTGCGCGCCCAGGTCCGCGGAGCGGCGGGAATCGTCACCGACGGCGGCGTCCGCGACCTGGCGGCGGTGGCCGCGCTGGACATTCCGACCTACCACTCCGGACCGCACCCGGCGGTGCTCGGCCGTCGTCACGTTCCGTGGGACGTCGACATCACCATCGCCTGCGGCGGCGCAACAGTGCAGCCGGGCGACGTGATCGTGGGCGATTCCGACGGCGTCCTGGTGATTCCGCCGCACCTGGTGGAAAAAATCGCGGACGCGGCGATCGAACAGGAACGCCAGGAAACGTTCATCGCGGAGCAGGTCGCGAACGGCGAAAACGTCGACGGCCTCTACCCGATGAACGACCACTGGAAGGCCAGGTACGCCCAGTGGCGCCCGTAGCAGGCGAGAGCAAGTCCCAGCGCGCGTACCGCTGGATCAAGGACCGGATCGCCGACCGGACCTTCGGTCCCGGCTATCGCTTGGTGCTGGGGCAAATCGCCAAGGAACTGGACGTCAGCGTCGTCCCGGTGCGCGAAGCGATTCGGCTGCTCGAGGCCGAAGGGCTGGTCACGTTCGAGCGGAACGTCGGCGCGCAGGTGGTGATGGTCGACGAGACCGCGTACGAGCACACCATGCAAACCCTTGCCCTGGTGGAAGGTTTCGCCACCTCGCTGTCCGCACCGAAACTGTCCACTGAGGACATCGAACGGGCGCGCGCGGTCAACGAACAGATGCGGCTGTCACTGGAAAAGTTCGAGCCACACCGGTTCACCGAGTTGAACCAAGAGTTCCATTCAGTCCTCTTCGAACCGTGCCCGAACCCGCACGTGCTCGACCTCGTGCACCGCGGCTGGCACCGGCTCGCCTCGTTGCGCGATTCGACGTTCAGCTTCGTCCCGGGCCGCGCGCACGAATCCGTCAAGGAACACGAACAACTGCTGGTGCTGATCGAGCAGAACGCCGACCCGCTCGAACTCGAGCTGGCCGCGCGCCGGCACCGCACCGCCACCCTCGACGCCTACCTCGACCGGCGGGCCGCCCCGCCCGCCGAAGCTCCCTAGGAAGGACCCCACCCCATGAGGTTCCGCAGTACCCCGAACGCCATCACCGGCTCGATCGCGCCGCTGATGACCCCGTTCACCGCCGACGGCGCCGTCGACCACGAGAGCCTGACCAACCTGGTCAACTGGCAGATCGCGTCCGGTTCGCACGGCGTTTCGATCGGCGGGTCCACCGGCGAGCCCGGCGCGATGACGGTGGCCGAGCGCGCGGAGACGATCCGCACCGTCGCCAAGGCGGTGGGCGACAAGGTTCCGTTCATGCCCGGCACCGGTTCGGCGAAGCTCGACGAGACGCTGGAGCTGACCTCCGAGGCGCGCGACGCGGGCATCGACGCGGCGCTGATCATCACCCCGTACTACGCGCGGCCCACCCAGGAAGCGCTCTACAGCTGGTACGCCACGGTCGCGAAGGAATTCCCGGACCTGCCGATCGTCGCCTACAACGTGCCGAGCCGGACGTCGGTCGACCTCGCCCCGGAGACGGTCGCGCGGCTGTTCCGCGATTTCGACAACTTCGTCGGGATCAAGGAGACCACCAAGGACTTCGAGCACTTCTCCCGCGTACTTCACCTGTGCGGCAAGGAATTGCTCGTCTGGTCGGGCATCGAGCTGCTGTGCCTTCCGCTGCTTTCCCTCGGCGGCACCGGTTTCGTGAGCGCCACCGCCAACATCGCCCCGGCCGCCAGCGCCGAGATGTACCGCGCGTGGACCGAGGGCGACTTCGACCGCGCCCGCGAGATCCACTACGGCCTGCACCCGCTGGTCGACCTGCTGTTCGTCGAGACCAACCCGGCCCCGGGCAAGTGGGTGCTGGAGCAGCGCGGGCTGATCCGCTCGGGCTTCGTGCGGCCGCCGCTGATCACCCCGACCGAACCGGGCATCGCCCGGATCACCGAACTGATGCGCCAGGGCGAGCAGTACCTCTCGCCCGTCGACGGCTTCACCGTGGAAGGAAAGTGACCATGACCGCGCACTACGTTCCGGAGAACCTGCCGGAGCACATCCGCCACTACATCGGCGGAGCGCCGGCCGACAGCGTCTCGGGCGACACCTTCGAGGTGCTCGACCCGGTCACGAACAAGCCGTACATGACGGCTTCGGCGGGCAAGGCCGAGGACATCGACCTCGCCGTCGCCGCGGCGAAAGAGGCGTTCGACCACGGCCCGTGGCCGAAGATGCTGCCGCGCCAGCGCGCCCGGATCCTCAACAAGATCGCCGATCTGGTGGAGAGCCGCGACAAGCAGCTGGCCGAGCTGGAAACCTTCGACACCGGCCTGCCGATCAAGCAGGCGCTCGGCCAGGCGCAGCGCGCGGCGGAGAACTTCCGGTTCTTCGCCGACCTGATCGTCGCGCAGGCCGACGACACCTACAAGGTGCCCGGCAAGCAGGTCAACTACGTCAACCGCAAGCCGGTCGGCGTCGCCGGGCTGATCACGCCGTGGAACACGCCGTTCATGCTGGAGAGCTGGAAGCTCGCGCCGGCCCTGGCGGCCGGCTGCACCGTGGTGCTCAAGCCCGCCGAGTTCACGCCGCTGTCGGCGAGCCTGTGGGCGGACATCTTCCGCGAGGCCGGCGTACCGGACGGGGTGTTCAACCTCGTCAACGGCCTCGGCGAGGAAGCGGGCGACGCGCTGGTCAAGCACCCGGACGTCCGGCTGATCTCGTTCACCGGCGAAACCACCACCGGCGAAACGATCTTCCGCAACTGCGCGCCCGGGCTCAAGGGCATGTCGATGGAGCTGGGCGGCAAGTCCCCGGCTGTCGTGTTCGCCGACGCGGACTTCGAGGCGGCACTGGACTCCACGCTGTTCGGCGTCTTCTCGCTCAACGGCGAACGCTGCACGGCGGGCAGCCGGATCCTCGTCGAGCGCCCGATTTACGAGGAGTTCTGCACCCGCTACGCCGAACGCGCCCGCAACATCGTCGTCGGCGACCCGCACGACCCGGCCACCGAGGTCGGCGCGCTGGTGCACCCGGAGCACTTCGACAAGGTGATGAGCTACGTCGAAATCGGCAAGACGGAAGGGAAGCTGCTCGCCGGCGGCGGCCGCCCGGAAGGCCTCGACACCGGGAACTACGTCGCCCCAACGGTGTTCGCCGACGTGAAGCCGGACGCGCGGATCTTCCAGGAGGAGATCTTCGGCCCGGTCGTGGCGATCACGCCGTTCGACACCGACGAGGAAGCCCTCGAGCTGGCCAACAACGTCAAGTACGGCCTGGCCGCCTACGTCTGGACCGCAGACCTGACGCGGGCGCACAACTTCGCGCAGAGCATCGACGCCGGCATGGTCTGGCTCAACTCGCACAACGTGCGCGACCTGCGCACGCCGTTCGGCGGGGTCAAGGCATCCGGCCTCGGCCACGAAGGCGGCTACCGCTCGATCGACTTCTACACCGAACAGCAGGCCGTGCACATCACGCTCGGCGACGTGCACACGGCGCGCTTCGGGGCCGGGAAGGACAAGGCATGACCACGACCCCGCCGGACGTCATCCGCTGCGCCTACGCGGAACTCATCGTCAGCGACCTCAAGGCGTCGCGAGAGTTCTATGTGGACATTCTCGGCCTCGTGGTGACCTACGAAGACGACGAAGCGGTCTACCTGCGCGCGTTCGAGGAATACCTGCACCATTCGCTGATCATCCGCAAGGGTGCGGAGCCCGCGCTGTCCGTGCTCGCGTACCGCGTGCGCAGCGAAGCCGAACTTGACGTCGCCGAGGCGTACTACCGGGAACTCGGCGTCCAGGTCCGCCGCGTCCCGAAGGGCACCACGCGCGGCATCGGCGAAGCGGTGCGCGTGGTGGACCCGCTCGGCTTCCCGATCGAGTTCTTCTACGAGGCTGAGCACGTCGAGCGGTTCACCCAGCGCTACGACGTGCACGGCCCTGGCGCGCTGTCGCGGCTGGACCACTTCAACGTGAACACGCCGGACGTCCCGGCCGCGCGGAAGTACTACGAGGGCCTCGGTTTCCGGGTGTCGGAAGACATCGTGGACGACGAGGGCACTGTGTACGCGGCGTGGATGTTCCGCAAACCGACCGTGCACGACGTCGCCCTCACCGGCGGCGCGGGCCCTCGCCTGCACCACATCGCGTTCGCGACGCACGAGCGGCACCAGATCCTGCACATCTGCGACCACCTCGGCGCGGTGCGGAAATCGGACCAGATCGAGCGCGGCCCCGGCCGGCACGGCGTGTCGAACGCGTTCTATTTGTACGTGCGTGACCCGGACGGACACCGGATCGAGATCTACACCCACGACTATTACACCGGCGACCCGGACAACCCGGTGATCAGCTGGGACGTGCACGACAACCAGCGTCGTGACTGGTGGGGCAATCCGGTGGTGCCGAGCTGGTACACCGAGGCCTCGCGGGTGCTCGACCTCGACGGGAAGCTCCAGCCCGTCGAGGAACGGACCGAGACGAAGGAAATGGACGTGACCATCGGCGCGGACGGGTTCTCCTACACCCGCACCGACGACACCGCCCGGGGTTTCAAACTGGGCGAACAGGTCTAAGGTGCGTCCCGTCCGTGAAGGGCTCCTTGAGGGAATCTGATTCCCTCAAGGAGCCCTTCACGGACCATCAGCAGCGGTACCGGCACTTCGACGGAGAGGTGACATGATGACGGCAATCTTGCAGACGCCGACCACGGTCGCGCAGGACTTCACGGAGTTCCGGTCCGCTGTCCTGCGGTCGTTCGTGCCGCTGCAGGTGAGCACCGAGCACCGCGACCGGTTCCACGGCAGGCTCCGCACGCACGAGGCGGGCGAGATCGCGCTCACCGAGATCACCGCGTCGCCGCACGCGGTGGAGCGCACGCCGGAACTGATCGCCCGCGCGGACCGGCCGTGCTACAAGCTGAGCGTCATGCTGGCCGGCACCGGAATCCTCACCCAGGACGGCCGCGAGGCAGTGCTGCGGCCCGGCGACGTCGCGCTCTACGACACGAACCGGCCGTACTCGCTCGTGTTCGAAGAGAATTTCCGGACGCTCGTGCTGATGTTCCCGCAACAGCAGGTCGATCTGCCGCGGGATCTGGTCGGTCAGCTCACCGCGGTGCGGATGTCCGGCCGCTCCGGGGTCGGGAACGTGGTGGTGCCGTTCCTGGCGCAGCTGGGCGGGAATCTGGACGTGCTGACGAGCCCGGTCGGGGTGCGGCTGGCGCACAACGCGGTCGACCTGCTGACCACGATGCTGGCCACCGAACTAGATCTGGACCGCACGGCGGCCGACCCGCACCACGACTTGATGCGGCGGATTCGCAGTTATATCGACGCTAATCTGTCTCGGTCTGATCTTGGTCCGGCGCAGATCGCCGCGGAGCATTACATCTCGACGCGGCATCTGCACGGGTTGTTCCAGGAGCAGGGGACGACGGTGGCGGGGTGGATCCGGCAGCGGCGGTTGGAGCATTGCCGCCGGGATCTGCGGGATCCGTTGCTGGCGGCGCGTCCGGTTGCGGCAATCGCCGCGCGGTGGGGGTTTGTGGACGCGGCGCATTTCTCGCGGGTGTTTCGGGCGGCGTTCGCGCAGTCGCCTAGCGAGTTGCGGGCTCGCGGCTGAAGCCCGCCAAAACCACACACGGCGCTCCCGGAATCCCGGGGGCGCCGCTTGTCGTCTCCATCCCCGTTTCCGCCGCGTTTCCGCCCCGAACCCCCTGGTATTGACCGCGAGCGTCCGGCAGTTGCCCGCCAGCGCATGAACGTTCGCTCACCGGCCGGGGCGCGGCGAGCATGATGGGCATGTCCGACCCTTCCCCTGACGAATGGCGCACCTACGACGAGTTCGCCGCCGGGATCGACACCTACCGGCTGCCCAACGCGGACCTCACCGGGCGGGAGTTCACCGTCACGCTCGATGACGGCGCGAAGCTCGAGCTGCGGTTCCTCGACGGCGAACGGCTCACCCTCAACGGCGTCGAGGATCCCTACGACGCGGTCGCCGTGCGTCCCGACGTCTTCTTCGTGAACCTGCCGCTGACGAGCGTCGAGGGCGAATCCCTCACCGTCGTCTACTCGACCACCACGCACCGCGCGATGACCGTGCGGTCGGTGATCGGCGACGAGGACGTCGAAGGCACGCCGCGGGTTTCGCAGACCTTCCACGCCGGCACCACCGACGGCGGCGAGCCGACTGGCGACGTGCCCGGGCCGTCGCGGGACCTCATCGGCAAGCGCAATGTCTACCGCTACAGCCCGAATCACCTGTACGAGCACGTTTACCTCTCCTCCGAACGCTACTGCTGGCAGTGCGTCGAGGGCGTGCAGCGCGGGCACGGCGACGTGGACATGTCGACCGTCTGGAAGTTCGCCGACGGCCTGTACCTGTTCTGCTTCCGGGAGTTCCGCATCGCGGTGGCCAGCGTGTGGCTGCACGACCTCGGCTACGACCTGCGCACCACCGGCGTTTTCCTCGGCATCACCGGCGACGGCCGGTCCGAGCATTCCCGCGCGGGCGGGCACATCTACCCGCTCGGCTCGATCAGCTACCCCGACGTCCAGCCTGTCTAAGGAGTTCTCCTGTGTCCAATTTGGACGTGATCACCGCGCATTACGAGGCCAGCGACCGCGGCGACCTCGACGGCATGCTCGCCCCGATCGGCCCCGAAACCACCTGGACCGAGGCCGCCGGATTCCCCTACGCGGGCACCTACACCGGCCCGGACGAGGTGAAGCGCAACGTCTTCGAGGCGATCGCCCGCGACTGGGACGGCTACCAGTTCACGTTGTCCGCGCTGCTGGACGCCGGTGACTCGATTGTCGGGCTCGGGACGTACACCGGCACGAATCGCAAGTCCGGCAAGGCTTTCACCGCCCGGGTCGCGCACGTGTGGAAGTTCGACGGCGACAAGGTCGCGAGCTTCGAGCAGATCGTCGATTCCGCCCCGGTCGCCGCGGCGACCGACTGAGTCTCTCGCGAAACGGCGGTGCCGGTCCTTCCCCCGGCACCGCCCCCCTTCTCCCCTCCCCCTCTGGTCACTGTGGACCGGAAAGCCGAGCCATGATGAGAAAGTTCCTGCCCGCGCTCGCCTCGGCCGTGCTCGTCACGCTGGTCGCGGCGAGCTGCGCGGGCACCGCCGATCCGAACGGACCGATCGTGGTCGGCTCGGTCAACGCGCTGAGCGGACCCGCCACCTTCCCGGAATCCTCCCAGGCCGCCAAGGCCGTCTTCGACGCGGCGAACGCGGCGGGCGGCGTGCACGGGCGCAAGATCGAATACCACGCCATCGACGACAAAGGCGACCCGGCGGCCGCGGCGGCCGCCGCGCGCGAAATCGTCGGCGGCGATCAGGCAGTCGCGCTGGTCGGTTCGTCCAGCCTCATCGAATGCCAGATCAACGCCAAGTACTACCAGCAGGAGAAGGTGCTTTCCATCTCCGGCATCGGCGTCGACCCGTCGTGCTTCACCAGCCCGAACATCGGGCCCGCCAACGTCGGGCCGTTCCACGACATGACGCTGACCCTGCTGTACGGCTCCGAAGTGCTGCACCTGCAGGACATGTGCGCACTGCTGGAGATCGCCGGGAACACGTTGCCATACTACCGCGCGGCCATCGACGAATGGTCGAAAATCACCGGCAAAAAACTGAAGTATGTCGACGCGACCGTGCCGTACAACGGTTCCGACTACACGCCCTACATCGTCAAGGCCCGCGCCGCCGGCTGCAAAGCGGTGACGGTCAACCCCGTCGAGCCGGACTCGATCGGCCAGCTGAAAGCCGCGCAGGCACAGGGTTGGAAAGACGTGACCTGGCTGCTGCTCACGAGTGTCTACAGTGAACAGTACGCGAAGGCGGTTTCGGACGCCGGCAAGGGCGTTTATGTCCCCGCCGAGTTCTATCCGTTCACCGATCCGTCGAGCCCGCGCACCAAGGAGTGGCGGGATCTCATGACGCGCAACAACATTCCGCTGACCTCGTTCAGCCAGGGCGGCTACCTCGCGGCGAAGTACTTCCTGCAGGTGCTGAACGGCATGCAGGGCGACATCACGCGGGAATCGGTGACGAAGGCGCTGCGCGAAATGAAACCGATCACCGATCCGATGGTCGGCACGCCGTACGTGTTCGGCCCCGGGCAGACGCACCACGACAACATCGCGGGCTGGCCGGTCAAGCTCGCGACGGGCACGAACCGGTGGGAAATCGCCGGTACCGACTGGCTGCGGATTCCGCGGCGCTAGCCCGATCCACTCTGGAAAGAGGAGAACTGCAATGGTGCAGGGAGCGCTGGCCGGGCTGGCCGCCGGCGGGCTTTACGCGGTGCTGGCGGTGTGCCTGACCTTGATGTCCCGGCTGGTCCGCGTCGTCAACTTCGCCCAGGCGGCCACCGGCATGTTCGGCAGTTACGTCGGGGTGGCCTTGTCCGTCCACGGCGGACTGCCGGAGTGGCTGGCGGTGGTGCTCGGCGTGCTGCTGGGCGGGTTGCTGAGCGTGCTGATCGGCTGGGTCGTCTCGACCTGGCTGGCCGAAGCAGGCACCGGCACCCGTTCGGCGGTCACCGTCGCGGTGCTGCTGCTGTTGATTTCGCTGTCGTTCATCCTGTTCGGCAACAAACCGCAGCCGTTCCAGGCGTTGCTGGCCGGTCCGGCCTTCACCGTCGGCGGCGTGGTGATCAGCCAGGTGACCGTCGTGACGGTCGCGCTGGCGGTGGTGATCGCCTTCGCCGCACGGCTGATCTTGACCAAAACGCCCGTCGGCATCTCACTGCGCGCGTTGTCGGAACGCCCGACGACCGCTGAGCTGCTGGGCATCCCCGCGAAACGGCTCAGCGCCGCCGTCTGGGGCGCCACCGGCCTGATCAGCACCATCATCATCGTGATCGTCGCCCCGTCCCAGTCGAACGACGCCACCTCGCTGGCCATGCTGGTGGTGCCCGCCGCGGCGGCGGCCCTGCTCGGCGGGTTCCGCCGGCTGGACCTCGCCGTCGTCGGCGGGCTGGTGCTCGGCATGCTGCAGGGCGCGCTCGCGCAGGTCGACCAGCTTTCGGTAGTGCGGAATTTCGTCCCGTTCCTGGCCATCGTCGGCCTGCTCGTGTGGTCTCAGCGCAAGGAGGTGTGGGATGCAGCTCGCTGACCGGGGCGCAGTGTCCCGCTTCGGAACCCCACTGGTCGTCGCGGTGGTCGCGGTGCTGGTCGGAATCGGCCTGACTGTCGGCCTCAACGGCTACTTCGCCTACCTCGGCGTAAGCGTCGTTGTAGCCGCCATCGCCCTGCTCGGCTTGGGCGTCGTGACCGGCAGCGCCGGCATGATCTCCTTGTGCCAGCTGACTTTCGGCGCGATCGGCGCGTGGGTCGTCTCCGCGCTGAACGTCGCGAACGCTCCTGGCGGCTTCCTCTTCTGGCTGCTGCTGGGCGGTCTCGCGGCAGGCGTGGTCGGTGTGCTCATTGGACTCCCCGCGCTGCGTCTGCGCGGCATCAACCTGGCGGTGGTGACGCTCGGTTTAGCCGCGGCCGCCGACGTCACCCTGGTGGAAATCCAGTTCCCCGGCACCACCGACGGCGTTTCGGTGGACCGGCCGTCCTTGGTCGCCGACGACAACGCGTATTTCCTGCTCTGCGTCATCGTCCTGATCGTCTGCGCGTTGGTCGTGCACTTTCTGCGACGCGGTCCGTGGGGCAGCAGCTGGGCCGCGGTGGCGTTCTCCGAACGCGGCACCGCTGCGGCAGGAGCCAGCGTCCGCACGGCCAAGCTCTCCGCCTTCGCGGTCAGCGCCACTCTGGGCGGCATCAGCGGCGGTCTGCTCACCGCGCAGGTCGGATTCGCTTTCCCGACCAGCTTCGCTCCGCTGCAGTCGCTGGCGTTGTACGTGCTGGCCATCATGTCCGGTGCACACCTGATTGACATGGCAGTGTTCGGCGCGGTCCTGTGGGTCGCCGTACCGGAGCTGCTGAAGCGATGGGGAGTCCCGCAAGACTGGGGTTACGTGATCTTCGGCCTGCTGGGCATCCAGGCTCTGGCTGGACGCGGCAATCTGGGCACCGCGATCCGCGAACTCTGGCGTCGCCGGTCGAGGGCCAGCGCTGGCGTCCAAATCACCGCGCTGGACGAAGAACCTCCACGTCTCCCGCCCGGCGAACCGGTGCTGGTGGTCCGTGGCTTGAGTGTCACCTTCGGCCAGGTCAAGGCACTGTCCGGAGTGGACTTAGCCGTCCCGAAGGGCGGAGTACTAGGCGTAATCGGCCCGAACGGCGCCGGAAAGTCCACTTTGGTCGACGCCATCAGCGGCTTCCTGCCCCAAGCTCAAGGGAGCGTGGAACTGGCCGACCGCCCGCTCACTGGCAACCCGACACAACGAGCCCGCTCCGGTCTCCGCCGAACCTTCCAGCAAGACCGGGTCCCGTCGGGGCTGACCATCGAGGCGTACGTCCGTTTCGTGGCCCGCCGACGCCCGCCCGCCGCCGAAGTCGCTGCCGCGCTGGAGTTCTTCGGTTGCCCGCCAGCGGGAACGCCGCTGGACCGGGTCGACGTGGGCGCACGCCGGTTGGTCGAGGTCGTCGGCCACCTCATGGCGAAGCCCCAGGTGCTGCTCCTGGACGAGCCGGCGGCGGGTCTCCCGCACGAGGAACACGTGGCCTTCGGCGAACGCCTGCGTCAGGTCCCGGCCAGATTCGGCGTCTCAGTGCTGATCATCGAACACGACCTCGACCTGGTCCGGTCCGTCTGCGACACCCTGACCGTGCTCGACTTCGGCGAGGTGCTGGCCAGCGGCCCGCAGGCGGAAGTGCTGGCCGATCCCGCGGTCCTGAAGGCATACCTGGGCGAAACGGAGATGCTGTGAGCACGCTGCGCATCGAAAACCTGACCGTCACGCGCGGTGCGGGACCCGTCATCGCCGACGTCGGCCTGACCCTGGAACCGGGCAAGATCACCGCATTGGTCGGCCCCAACGGTGCGGGCAAGACTAGCCTGCTGGAAGCGTTGTCCGGCGTGATTCCCGCGGCGTCCGGGACTATCCACGTTGGACACACCGACGTCACCAAGCACTCGCGGGTGTCCAGAGCGCGGCTCGGACTGGCACACGTCGAGCAAGGACGGGCAGTCTTCGCCAGCCTGACCGTGCTGGAAAACCTGCGCCTGACCGCCAAAACCCCCGCCGGAGTGGACGAAGTCCTGGCGCTCTTCCCCGAACTGGAGAAGCGCAAGAACTCGCCCGCCGCGCTGCTGTCCGGCGGCGAGCAGCAAATGGTGGTGCTGGGCCGAGCCTTCGCGGCGAAGCCCAAGTTCCTGCTCATCGACGAGATGTCGCTGGGCTTGGCTCCCGCCGTCTTCACCAGGCTTCTCCCGGCGGTCACCGAGTTCGCCAACGCGGGCGCGGCGATCCTCCTGGTGGAACAATTCACCCACCTGGCGCTGAAAGTCGCGCAAGAGGCCCTAGTCGTCTCCTCCGGCAAGGTCACCTACGCCGGGGAATCGCAGCCCCTGCTGGACAATCCGGACACGCTGCACCAGGCGTACCTGGGCACCAACTGACCCGGGGCGTGGGCGTTCCGCGGTGGGACGCCCACGCCCCGGCCGGTCAGCCTTCGCGGATGGTCATCTTGGCGAGCCGGTCGCCGTCGACCTCGAAGACGAACTTCGACCGCCCGTTGGCGTGGTTGCTGCGCCAATCCCCGACGACGGTGACGGTGTCGCCGGAAACGGTGACCTCCTCCGGGGTCAGGACGCCGCGGGAGCCGATGAATTCGACGTCGCTCCAGCCTTTGATCTCAGTGCGGCCACTGAACGACCGGCCCCAGTCGTCCACGACGCCGTTTTCGGTGAACGCGTCCAGGAACGCGGCGTCGTCGTGCCGGTTCACCGCGTCGACGAACGACGCCACCGGTTCCGGAATCTCCACTTCGGACATTGCGTTTCCCTTGCTGTCGCGGGTGAAACTCAGCGGGTGGTGTAACCGCCGTTGGCGAAGATAGTCTGCCCGGTGATCCACCAGCCGGACGTCGCGAGGAACGACACGATCGGGGCGATGTCCTCGATCTTCGTCAGCTGCCCGCCCATCGCCTGCGACTTGTGGAATTCCACCCGTTCCGGGGTTTCCTGGCCGTAGAAGAACGGCGTGTCCATCGGGCCGGGCCCGACCGCGGTGACCGAGATCCCGCGCGGGGCGAATTCCTTGGCCGCGGCGCGGGTGAAGTGCTCGACCGGGCTCTTGCCGCCCGCGTAGGTCGAGTACCCGTCGGTGAACGCCGCGAGCAGGCTGGTCACGATCGTGATGACCTTGCCGCCGTCGGCGACGTTCTTGCCGGCTTCCTTGATGAAGAAGTACGCCGCCTTCGAGTTGATGTCGAACATCGAGTCGTACTCGTCCTCGGTGGTCTCGGTGATCGGCTTGCGCAGCACCTTGCCCACCGTGTTCACCGCGACGTCGATCTTCCCGAGCGCGGCCTCGGCATCCGCGAACAGCTTCGCCACGTTCGCCGGGACAGTGAGGTCGCCGGTCAGGAGAACGCCCTTGCCGCCCGCCGCCTCGACCGCGGCGAGAGTCTCCTCCGCCTGCGGACGGGTCGACGCGGAGTTGTAGTGGATCGCGACGTTCGCGCCGGCCTGCGCGGCCTGCCTGCTGATGAGCCCGCCCAGGTTCTTCGCCCCGGCGGCGACCAGGACGTTCTTGCCTTCGAGAGTGTGGCCGGTCATGGGTGACTCCTCCGTCTCTTTATCGCTGATATGCATCACTGTATCAGTGCAACAGCGGCTACCATAGCGGTGTGACACAGATTGCGAACGCGGATACACGGACCCGGCTCCTGGACGCCGCCGCCGAGCAGGTCGCCGCGACGCCGGGCGAGGACATCTCGCTGCGCGCGATCTGCGCACAGGCCGGGGTGAAAATGCCGACGCTGTACCACTTCTTCGGCAGCAAACAGGGCCTGCTGGACGCGGTCGTCGAGCGAGGTTTCGACCTGTACCTCGCGGAGAAAGGCGCCCACGAACCGTCCGGCGACCCGATCCAGGACCTGCGCGACGGCTGGGACGCCCACGTCGCCTTCGGGATCGCGAACCCCGGCTTCTACACGCTCATGTACGGCCAGGTCCACCCCGGCCACGCCCCCGCGGCGCAAGAACGGCCCAGCGCGATGCTCCGCGCCCTGACCAAGGCCGCCGCCGACCAAGGCCGCCTGACGGTCCCGCCGGACCAGGCGGCCGCGCACATCCTGGTGGCCAACATCGGGGTCACGTTGCGGCAGATCATCCTCGCCGAGGAGGACCGCCCGCTGTCGGCGGCCGTCCGGGAAGGCGCGATCGCCGCGATCACCGGCACCGCGCCGAGCGCCGCCGACAGCAAGCACGCGGACATCCACCGCGTTCTGGAGCACGCCGCCGCGAACCCGGAAATCCTGGGCGCTGAGGAAACACAACTGCTGACCAAGTGGCTCCGGACCCTGGCCGAGTCGGACTGACCTCGCTCACGCCCCGCTTCCGCAGAAGTCCGTGAGGGGAACCCTGAGGGACTCTGATTCCCTCGGGGTTCCCCTCACGGACCTCCGCAGCGTGCACCGAGCCGGGCGGGAAGAGGGGAACGGGTAGG
>NZ_JBHZAG010000131.1:0-18740 GCF_042754125.1 Amycolatopsis sp. NPDC059235 | reverse complement strand
TTATTGATCCGGCCACCACCTAGATAAACACCCACCCTATCGTCGGCTGCTTCTTTTTTTTATAAGCTACAGTTGTTTGGTTCGGGGGGCGTGGCGTTTTTTTGTCGGCGCCCGGCGGGGCCCCGACGGCGGTCACAATCCCGGCGACGACCAGCACGGCCAAGGCGATGGCACCGATTACGAAGGGTCTGCGAGACTTCTTCTTCGGTTGCCGCGGCCATCCGGCTGGGGGTGGCATGGGGACCGGCTGCCGATGTACCGGGCCTGGCTGTTGCTGAACAGGCTGTTGCTGGACAGGCGGCCAGGATGCCGGTGCCCGCGGTGCCGCTTGCATTGGTGCCGCCGGCCGTTCGTCCACCGGCACGTGATGCAACCCGAACGCGACCGCCGTCTCCGGCTGGTCCTCAGTAGTCGGCACGACGCCAAGCGTCGACCCGACCAACGAGGCCAGCAACGGCATCCGGCTGGGCCCGCCGACCAGATAGACGCCACCGAGCCGATCCGGAGAAAGCCCGGCCCGCGCGATCGTCGCCGCGAGCATCTCCGCGCTGCGCAACAGATTCGGCCGCACCAGCGCTTCCAACTCGGCACGAGTGACGAGGACGTCGCCGAACGGATCCGGCATCGGCACCTCGGTGTGCGAGTGCCGGGAAAGACTTTCCTTGGCGTCACGGACGTCTTGGAGCAACACCCGCCGCAACCGTCGGTCACTGGTCGTCTGCGGACGGAGAAGCCGTTGCCACTGCGCCGGATCCGCGTGCGACACCGACCGTCCAATATGGACCAGCAAGGCCTGGTCGATGTCCAGGCTGCCGAGGTCCGGCAACCCGTCCTCAGCCAAAACCGCGGTACCCGCGCCGACGACCGCACAGTCGAAGGTGCCCGCCCCGAGGTCGTACACCGCGATCGGCCCGCTGGGAGCCCCTTGCTCGCGCAAGGTCGCGTAATGCGCCGCCGCCGCGACCGGTTCCGGCACCAGCCGCACCTGCCCGAACCCGGCTTTCCCCGCCGCCGCCCGGAGAGTCTGCTGCCGCCGCGCGCCCCACCCGGCCGGATGCGACACCCGCACCTCGTCCGGAACCCCGGAAAGCTGCCGCTCGGCCTCCTCGCCCATCCGCCTCAGGACCGCCGCGAAGGCGTCGACCACCGGCACCGCCCGATCGCCAAGCAGCAACTCCCCGTCGTCAATCCGCCGCTTGGGATTCGGCTCGAACCGGCTGGGATCCAGCCGAGCCCGCCGCTCCGCGTCCTGCCCGACGACGAGCAGCCCGTCCTCCTCCGCGTAAACCGCGGAAGACATGGTGACCGACCCGTCGACCTCAATAGCCCGCGGGCCGCGCCCAAAGGCCGCCAAGACGCCAACCGTGCTGGAAGTACCGAAGTCGATCGACAGGACGTCCACGCAGTTCCCCTCCCCAAATCCCCACGGCATCGTCTCACGGGCATGCGTGACAGATATAACTGAAACCTACTTGCCAAGGTAAGTGACACTGAGGCACACTTGAGTACGTCAACAGCCGTGAAGCGGAGAGACCATGACGCCGACCCCGACCGCACGAGAGTCGCTGTTCGCGACCCCGCGAGCACAACAAGAGGCCCACGCCGCCGCGGAACTGATCGCCGAAGCAGACGGCCAGGTCACGCTGGACGGCGTCGAACTGGGCGGCGAGATCCGCGAACTGCTGCGCCAGATCATCGCCATCGTCGCCGAAGGCGGAACGGTGACCGTCGGCGCGATGCCGGAGATCATCACCACAACGGTGGCAGCGGAGTTGCTCGGATTCTCCCGGACCACGCTGATGAAACACGTCCGCGCCGGCGACCTGCCCAGCACCCGAACCGGCAGCCACACAAAACTCCGCCGCGACGACGTCCTCGCCTTCCGCCGGGAACGACTGCGCAAACAACGAGACGCGTTGAACGAATTGCTCGCGATCGAAGACCGGCTCGGCATCGAATAGTCAGAATCGAACAGGAGGCCGCACCGCGGAACTTTAGTCCTCGTATCGTGGTGCGATGCCCACTCGTGTGCTTCCCGATGCCAACGTCCTGCACGCCAGAACACTACGGGACTGGCTGCTTCTGCTGAAGGACACGGGAAACGCAAGCATGTTCCACGTTTTCTACACCGAAGACATTCTTGCCGAGACCATCCAGAGCATCCGTCGCCGCAATCCCGGGCTTACCGGAACCGTCCTCGCCGAGGCTCGTCCGCGCCACGCTGCGCAGGCAAATCCGGTACTTCTCCGGGAGTGGTCGCGCACACCTGGACTTCGCCGGCGCGCTAGTGAAATCCGACTGTCCCGCCTTCGCTGAGCGAATCGCCGAGCGCTGCCGCGAGATCGCGTTCGACCAGTAACGCGAGCTACCCCGCGAAAACCTCCGCCGGAAAACGCGTCTCCCGGTCCTCCTGAAGCCGCGTATAGAAGTCGTTCATCTCCACCGCCACCGCCGCATGACTCGCCACCACCTCAGCGATCGGCGAAGGCAACTCCAGGTCCCCAGCAGCCGCATGGCGCACCGCGGCCAGGCGGCTCGCCCGGTCCCAAGTCCCGCACACCTCGGTAACCAGCCAGTTCACCAAACACATCGACCCATAAGCCCGGTCGTGCTCCGCATTCAGCTCGGCGAACGCCAGCTCCGACTCAGTCAGGTCAAACCGCCGCGCGAACGCCAGGCCGAAATCGGTCAGCGCGAACCGATCGCCATCGGTCAGGAAATTCTCGAAGTGGTTGTCGAAGTGCAGAACACCCTGCGCACGCAGGAAGGAGAGCGTCTCGCCGACCTGCGACGCAACACGCTCAGCCTGATCCAAATGACCTGGCAGCCAACGGTGCAAGTTAGTCGGGAAATACTCGCAGAACAGCACAACGCTCGACGAGGAATCCCGCAGCTCCGTGAGCCGTCGGCGAACCGCAGCAGAACCGCCCCAGTATTCGACGTCCTCCTCCAGCGAGCGATCCGGCACCCGGCCCGAGAGAACCGGCAGCACTCGCCAATGGTGCAGCAAAGGGAAGTTCTCGCACTGTCCACTAAGGACCCAGCCGGTGGCCATCACGTGCAGCGCCAGCTCCCGCCAAGCCGAGCCCTCCGGCGAGCCCAGCCCGTAGTGGCAAAAGGCAGGCAGGCCATACAGATTGGCGGTGGAATGCGGATGCTGCCGCTCCAGCGCGGTGAGCGGCACCCGCTTCGCGAAGACCGGCACCCCCTCGACGTCCAGCCGGGCGCCGGTGCCGCCGATGCCCTCGGACAGCACCTCGGCGGACTCCAGCCGCTCGGTGAGCTGGCGGTCGCTCAGCAGCGAAAGCGCGGTGCTCGCCGCGGCATGCCGCGAGATTCTCGAAGAAGAAGACCCCATGACAACGACCATAGAGAAAAGGGCGGCTCCCCAAGCTGGGAGCCGCCCTTTTACCTAGTTACGTCACTCGTTCTCGGACTCGCCGTTTTCCGCGGCGCCGATGCTCACCGGCGGAGCGTCGGGGACCGAGGACGGACGCTTCTCACCGCGGAAGGTGAAGTGCGCCTCGTCGTCGCGATCCTCCGGGTTGCCGCTCCAGCCCTCGACGTCGACCACGATGATCTGACCCGCTTCGACCTCGCCGAAGAGGATCTTCTCCGACAGCTGGTCCTCGATCTCGCGCTGGATCGTGCGACGCAGCGGCCGGGCGCCGAGCACCGGGTCGAAGCCGCGCTTGGCCAGCAGCGCCTTCGCCTTTTCGGTGAGCTCGATCTCCATGTCCTTGGCCTTGAGCTGCGTCTCGACCCGGCCGATCATCAGATCCACCATCTGGATGATCTGTTCCTGGTTGAGCTGGTGGAAGACGATGATGTCGTCGATCCGGTTCAGGAACTCCGGGCGGAAATGCTTCTTCATTTCCTCGTTGACCTTCTGCTTCATCTTCTCGTAGCGGTTCGTCGAATCCGCTCCGGAGGAGAAGCCGAGGCTCACGGACTTGGAAATGTCCGAGGTGCCCAGGTTCGAGGTGAAGATCAGCACGGTGTTCTTGAAGTCGACCGTACGGCCCTGGCCGTCGGTGAGGCGGCCGTCTTCGAGCACCTGCAGGAGGGTGTTGTAGATCTCCTGGTGCGCCTTCTCGATCTCGTCGAAAAGCACCACCGAGAACGGCTTGCGCCGCACCTTCTCGGTCAGCTGCCCGCCCTCTTCGTAGCCGACGTAGCCCGGAGGGGCGCCGAAGAGCCGCGAAGCGGTGTAGCGGTCGTGGAACTCGCCCATGTCGATCTGGATGAGCGCGTCGTCCTCGCCGAACAGGAACGCCGCCAGCGCCTTCGACAGCTCCGTCTTACCGACACCGGACGGGCCGGCGAAGATGAACGAACCGGACGGGCGCTTCGGGTCCTTCAGACCCGCACGCGTACGGCGGATCGCCTGGGAGACGGCCTTGACCGCGTCCTCCTGGCCGATGATGCGCTTGTGGAGCTCGTCCTCCATGCGCAGCAGCCGGGTGGTCTCCTCCTCGGTGAGCTTGAACACCGGGATGCCGGTCCAGTTGGCCAGCACCTCCGCGATCTGCTCGTCGTCCACCTCGGCGACGACGTCGAGGTCGCCGTCCTTCCACTGCTTCTCGCGCTCGCCCTTCTGGCCGAGGAGCTGCTTCTCCTCGTCGCGCAGGCGCGCGGCCCGCTCGAAGTCCTGCGCGTCGATCGCGGACTCCTTGTCCCGGCGGACGTCGGCGATCTTCTCGTCGAACTCGCGCAGGTCCGGCGGCGCGGTCATCCGGCGGATGCGCATCCGGGCCCCGGCCTCGTCGATCAGGTCGATCGCCTTGTCCGGCAGGAACCGGTCGTTGATGTAGCGGTCGGCCAGCGTCGCGGCCGCGACCAGCGCCGAGTCGGTGATCGAGACGCGGTGGTGCGCCTCGTACCGGTCGCGCAGGCCCTTCAGGATCTCGATCGTGTGCTCGAGCGACGGCTCGCCCACCTGGATCGGCTGGAAGCGGCGCTCCAGCGCGGCGTCCTTCTCGATGTACTTGCGGTACTCCTCGAGCGTGGTCGCGCCGATCGTCTGCAGTTCGCCGCGGGCCAGCATCGGCTTCAGGATCGACGCCGCGTCGATCGCGCCCTCGGCCGCGCCCGCGCCGACGAGCGTGTGCAGCTCGTCGATGAACAGGATGATGTCGCCGCGGGTCTTGATCTCCTTGAGCACCTTCTTCAGGCGCTCTTCGAAGTCACCGCGGTAGCGCGAGCCCGCGACCAGCGAGCCCAGGTCGAGGGTGTAGAGCTGCTTGTCCTTGAGCGTCTCGGGCACCTCGCCCTTGACGATGCTCTGGGCAAGCCCCTCGACGACGGCGGTCTTGCCGACGCCCGGCTCGCCGATGAGCACCGGGTTGTTCTTGGTCCGGCGGGACAGCACCTGCATGACCCGCTCGATCTCCTTGCCGCGCCCGATGACCGGGTCGAGCTTGCCCTCGCGGGCGAGCACGGTCATGTTGCGGCCGAACTGGTCGAGCACCAGCGAGGAGGACGGCGTGCCCTCGCCGCGGCCGGAGCCGCTCTCGGTGGACTTCTCGCCGGTCTGGTAGCCCGACAGGAGCTGCAGCACCTGCTGGCGGACCCGGTTGAGGTCCGCGCCCAGCTTCACGAGCACCTGGGCGGCGACGCCCTCGCCCTCGCGGATCAGGCCGAGCAGGATGTGCTCCGTGCCGATGTAGTTGTGGCCGAGCTGCAGCGCCTCGCGCAGCGACAGCTCCAGCACCTTCTTCGCCCGCGGCGTGAACGGGATGTGCCCGCTCGGCGCCTGCTGGCCCTGGCCGATGATCTCCTCGACCTGCTGGCGCACGCCCTCGAGGGCGATGCCCAGCGACTCCAGCGCCTTGGCGGCGACACCCTCACCCTCGTGGATCAGACCCAGGAGGATGTGCTCGGTGCCGATGTAGTTGTGGTTGAGCATCCGGGCCTCTTCTTGGGCCAGGACGACCACCCGCCTCGCGCGGTCGGTGAACCTCTCAAACATGCGCACTCCCTCGACTGCTGCGTCGGCGGCCCGTAACCTCCGTGGATCGCGTCCACGGCGGACAGCACCGTGAGACCACTCTAGTAGCCAAGCGGTCGCGCTTGCGTACCACTACGGCTTCCGGCGGCCCTTTCGCATCCGGACGGCGACCCGGTCGGTCACCGCTGTTCATCCGGTTGCGCTGCACCTTTACTCCCTCTCGAACGTACGGGACCGGATCAGGATTCCGCCCGGGCGCCCCTGTCCGCTCAGCGCGAACACCCCCGCGCGTCCGGGTGGTCTCACCCTGTGGCCACCCGATTGGCGCAATCCCGCTCCCTATGTAAGGTTAGGCACGCCTAATCAACTACGGGACGGGGGTCGACCGGGTGAACCCGCAGCGCTCGCGCGACGAAGCCCGCGAGATCGGCGACGGGCTCGCGTCCTCCCTGCTGCGCGCCAACGCCCGGCACGACCTGCGCCGCGACGTCCCCGAGGGCTGGTTCCGCTGCGCTGACCTCCTGGAACAGCCCGCGCTGTTCGCCGAGTGGCGATCCCGGCTGAGCGACTGGCTCCTCGACCAGCACGGCGCGGCGCCAGCGCGGACAGCGGCCAGCTACGTCATGTCCTGGTACCTGTACGTCCCCGCGTACGTGGGCGCGCTGCTGCTGCACCACGAGCGTCGCGTGCCGTCGCTGAAGCCGGAGCAGCTCGCATTCGGCCTCGGCCCCGACCGGCCGCATCCCGAGGGCATGGCGGTCCTCAGCGACGCTTTCTACTGCCTGCCGACAGACCCGGGCAGCGTCCGCTCCGAGGCCACTGTCGTGCGCGACGAACGAGCGCTGGCAGCGGTGCTGCGCGCGCAGTTCGTCGGCCACGCTGCCCGCTTCGTCCGCGCCTACGCCCCTGGCACCCGGCTCGGCCGCCGCACGCTCTGGGCGGCCGCCACAGACGCGCTGGACGGCGCGCTGTGGCGAGTCGGCAAACAAGGCGGGACAGCCGAGGCCGAAGGTGCCGGCGTCGCGGACGCCGCACTGGTGCTCGACGCGCAGTACCGCCCGTTGACCTCGGCGTCCACCTTGCGCATGGCGATCAACGACGACGGGCGCAGGGCTTGGGAACGCCGTCGGGAGAGCTGTTGCTTCTCTTATCTGCTGCCCGGCGAAGCGGAGTGCGAAAGCTGTCCGCGAATCTGCCCTCGTTGATCTCCATCGAGTGAAAAATCAGGCGTACGGCTCCCGGCCGGTCGCGCCCAGCGCCCGGTGCAGCACCGGCGCGGTTTCCGGCACCGCGACTTCCGGGCCGAAGACGCCGCCGGCGCGGGCCTTCTCGCCCATTGCGGCCGCGAACGCGAGAACCGCTTCGGCGGCCTCGTCCGAACAGTTCAGCTCGACGCCGCTCGCCCGCGTGAGATCCCAGGCGTGCAGGACGAATTCGCCGAGCACCATGTCGCCGACGACCGCGGCGGGCAGTTCGGATCCGCCGAAGGTGATGGTGCCGGTCCACGCCTCCGGCGGAGTGAGCGCCGCGATCACGTCGTCGGTCAAGGCTTCCAGAGCCTTCCGCCAGTCGTCGCCGACGAGCGAGGCTTCGGCTTCGCTCGGCGCGGGCGGTTCGTAGGACTCGTGCCGGATAGCGGCGGCAAGCCACGGCCCCCAGTAGAAAAGGTGGTTGAGAAGGCCGCGAACGTCGTAATCCGCGCAGGCGGTGGGCGCGGTCAGCGACGGGGCGGCAGCCGCGACGCGCCGCAGTTCGGCGGCGGCCGGGGCAAGCAGTCCGGAGTGATTCGACATGCGCCCGAGCCAACCACGCTGGCGCGGCGGCCGTCTTGAAATTACGCGACGCACTAGCGTTTCAGCCATGCGGCGGATCCCGAGTGGCATCCTGAACGAGCGCACGGCTCGCACCAAGTTCACTCTCACCCGGCATCCGCCCGGCCCGGAACTGCGCGATTTCGTGGAACACCACTGGATACTGCGCTGGGATCTGACCGAACCCCACGAACAGCACGTGCTTCCGAATCTGTCGGTGCACGTGACGTTCTTCCCCGGCGCGTGCGGCGTTTACGGTCCGGCGCACCAGCTTTTCACGCATCGGCTCAGCGGACGCGTGCACGGGATCGGGGCCAGGATCCGGCCCGGCTGTTTCCGCCCGCTCCTGGACGCCCCGGTGCGCACCCTCGCCGATCGCGCGGAGGACGTGGCCGCGATCTTCGGGCCCGGAGCCGCGGTCGCCGAAAAGGCCGTCCGGAATGCGGAAACGGACGAGGAAATGATCACTGCAATCGACAACTTGCTGATCGCACGCCGTCGTCCCATTCCCCGAGCGACTCGGGTGGCCGCCGAGGCGGTGGAAACAATCGCCGCGGATCCCGAGATCACCAGGGTCGCGGAACTGGCGGCGGCACTCGGGCTGTCGGTCCGGGCAGTGCAGCGGTTGTTCGCCGAGCACGTCGGAACAACGCCGAAGTGGGCGATCCGGATTTACCGCCTCAACGAAGCCGCCCGGTTACTGGCTGCTCCGGCCGCTCCGGATTACGCGGATCTGGCGACTCGGCTGGGCTATAGCGACCAACCTCACTTCATCCGCGATTTCCGTACCGTGACCGGAGCCCCTCCCGCGGAGTACGCCCGTTCCGCCCGGCGGCTGATCTCGTGCACGCCGGACGGCGCAAAGCCGGGAAACTAATACCGAACGCCAAACGGCCGCCGGGAATGTTCCCGACGGCCGTTTGGCGTGCTGAGTGCGAAGACCCCCGTCTCCGCCGCGGTGCGTTCTCCCGGTTCGCTAACCGGAGGACCGCATCCGCGAGTTCCGGAAATGCCCGGTCAGTTCTTCTTGTGGTAAGCCTCGACGACCTCCGACGGGATGCGCCCGCGGTCGGAAACCTGGAAACCGTTCTTGCGGGCCCACGCGCGAATCGCCTGGTTCTGCTCGCGGTCGACCGCGGCCGGGCGGGCCGGGGACTTGCCGCCGGCGACCGGACGCAGCGGCGCGCGCTTGCGGCCGCCGGCACGGCGGGCGTGCTCGACATACTGCGCCAGCGCGTCCCGCAACTCCTCGGCGTTTTCGCCCGACAGGTCGATCTGGTAGCTCACACCGTCCAAACCGAACTCAACGGTCTCTTCCGCCTCACTGCCGTCGAGGTCGTCGACCAGAGAGACAAGCACCTTCTGTGCCATCTGATTCCTCCTGCGGGGCTTACCCGAATGATCTGGCTACATGATCTGGTTTCGGGGCAAGCCCCGAGCTACAGAAGTCTTTGACACCCATATTAATACCCGCTTGCCCGGCCGTAGGCAAATCCGCATTGAGGAAATCTCGACCGGTGCGGCGAACGGTGTCCTATTCAGGCCGCACGAGCGGGAAGAGGATCGTCTCCCGGATACCGAGCCCGGTCAGTGCCATGAGCAGCCGGTCGATCCCCATTCCGACCCCGCCGCTCGGCGGCATTCCGTACTCGAGCGCGCGCAGGAAATCCTCGTCGAGACGCATCGCCTCGCTATCCCCGGCGGCCCCGAGCCGCGCCTGTTCGGTGAGCCGCTGCCGTTCCACCACCGGATCCACCAGCTCGGAGTATCCGGTCGCGAGTTCGAAACCGCGCACGTACAGGTCCCACTTCTCGGCCACGCCCTCGCGGCTGCGGTGCTGCCGCGTGAGCGGAGAGGTCTCGAGCGGGAAATCCCGGACAAATGTGGGCGCGTCAAGTCCGTCGCCGACGAGATGTTCCCACAGTTCTTCGACGAGTTTGCCGTGCGCTAGCTTGGGATCCACCTCGATCTCGCGCGCCGCGGCGATCTTGTGCAGTGCTTCGGCGGGAGTATCCGGCGTCACTTCCTCGCCGAGCGCTTCCGAGAGCGACTCGTACATGCCGAGTGTCGTCCATTCGCCGGAAAGGTCGTACTCGGTTCCGTCGGCGAGAGTGACGACCTGGGTGCCGAGCACGTTCTCCGCGGCCTCCTGGATGAGTTCGCGGGTCATCACGGCATTCGTGTCGTAAGTGGCGTACGCCTCGTAGTACTCGAGCATCGCGAACTCCGGCGAGTGCGAGGAGTCGCTGCCCTCGTTGCGGAAGTTCCGGTTGATCTCGAAAACCTTCTCGATCCCGCCGACCACACAGCGCTTGAGGTACAGCTCCGGCGCGATGCGCAGGAACAGCTCGAGGTCGAAGGCATTGGAATGCGTCACGAACGGCCGGGCCGCGGCGCCGCCGTGCAGCGTCTGCAGCATCGGCGTCTCGACCTCGGTGAATCCCCGGCGGTGGAACGACTCCCGCAGCGAACGCATCACGCCGGCGCGCGTGCGCACCACGTCGCGCGCCTTCGGCCGCATAATCAGATCGACATAACGCTGGCGGATTCGCGTTTCCTCGGCCAGCTCCTTGAACGCCACCGGCAGCGGGCGCAGCGACTTCGCCGCGATCTGCCAGCTGTCGGCCAGCACCGAAAGCTCGCCGCGCTTCGAGGTGATCACCTCGCCGTGCACGAATACGTGGTCGCCGAGATCGACATCGGACTTCCACGAGGCGAGCGACTCGGGCCCGACCTGCGCGAGGCTCAGCATCGCCTGCAGTTCCGTGCCGTCGCCCTCACGAAGAGTGGCGAAACACAGTTTGCCCGTATTGCGGAGAAACATGACGCGACCGGTGACGCCGACCGACTCACCGGTGCTGGTGTCGGCTTCGAGACCGGAATGTTCGGCACGGATCTGCGCGAGAGTGTGCGTACGCGGAACCTCTACCGGGTAAGGATCGGCGCCCTCCGCGATTATCCGGTCGCGCTTGTCCCGGCGCACCCGCATCTGTTCGGGCAGGTCGTCATCGGGCAGTGCGTCGGACGCGGGGAATTCGGTCATGGCCATAGCGTACGAAGCCGCTGGTGAACCGCGTCAACCGGATTCCCCTTACGGAGCACTCACGGTATTAGGGTGGTTACTCGTGAGCGATCCCGGCACTGATGCGGAACTGCACGCCCGGCGGGCTTCTTCGTTCGGGGACCAGGCGAGCGCCTATGCCCGGCACCGGCCGGACTATCCGCGAGCGGCACTCGAATGGGGTATGTCCGGAGCGAACCGGCCGGTCCGCGACGTGCTGGACCTCGCGGCGGGCACCGGAAAACTCACCGAAGGACTGGTCGATCTCGGCCGTTCGGTGACCGCGGTGGAACCGGATCCGGGCATGCTCGCCGAACTGTCCCGGCGGCTTCCGGACGTTCCCGCGCTGCTGGGCAAGGCCGAGGACATCCCGCTGCCGGACGAATCGGTGGACGCGGTGTTCGTCGGCCAGGCGCTGCACTGGTTCGATTTAGCCGCGGCGTTCGCGCAGATCCGCCGGGTGCTGCGGCCGGGCGGGGCCGTGGTGGCGCTGTGGAATCACGAAGACGAATCCGTGCCGTGGGTGCGTGAATTCGCCCGGCTGATCCGGACCGACGCCAACCGGGGGTTCGCCGACTCCGGGCAAACGCTGCGCGCGGACGGCTTCGGCCCGTTCGAACAGGACAGGTTCGCCCATGCGCACCGGCGCTCGATCGACTCGCTGGTGGCGACCGTGGCCACGCATTCGCATCTGCTGATCGCGTCCACCGACGAGCGCGACCGGCTGCTCGCGGAAGCCAGGGCGTACCTGGAAACTGTTCCAGAAGCCGGAACGGGTGAATTCGATTACCCGCTGGTCACCACGGTTCTGCGGGCTCGCCGGAGCTGAGGCGGCGACCGAAATCACCACCTCGGCGCGTCCGGTTGGTGCTAATTTCGGAAGTGGCGGTGTTCCCGCCCCGGACGAGCGCGTCGTACCCGGTGAGGACAAGACGGCGCAGTGCACGCATCCGTCACTGCGAAAGGTTCTTGATCATGGCCTGGCTCGTTCTTGTCGTTTCCGGATTTCTCGAAACCGTGTGGGCCGCGGCGCTCGGCGCCTCGAAAGGCTTCAGCAAGCTCTGGCCGAGCGTGCTGTTCGGCGGCGCACTGCTGCTCAGCATGTCCGGTCTCGCGTATTCCTTGCGCGAAATTCCGCTCGGCACCGGCTATGCGGTGTGGGTCGGCATCGGCGCGGTGGGGACCGCGGTGTACGGGATCGTCGCGATGAACGACCCGCTCACCGTCGGCCGGATCACCTGCCTCGTGCTGATTGTCGCCGGGGTCGTCGGGCTGAAACTGTTCCACTGATCTTCATCCGAGAGCGATCTCCAGCCCGCGCAGCCGCTCCGGCTCGGAAATCACGTCGATCCCGGTAATCAGGTCGCCGTCGAAAACGAACTTGAGGACCACGGCGAGCCGGCCGCGCGGGGCGAGCACCAGACCGGGACCGCCGTCGACCAAAGCGACCTGCGTGCTGCGCGCGACTTCCGAAGCGAGCAGCGCGCCCTTGCTGACCGCTCGGACACCGCGCAGCACCACCGGCGCCGCGCCGGTGTCCGAGTGCAGCACGACGTCTGGGTCGAGCACTTTCAACAGTCCGGCGAAGTCTCCCTCGCGAGCTGCGGCCAGATACGCCTCGACCGCCCCGCGCCGCTTGCTCGCATCGGCTGGCCCGGCTTCTCCGCCACGCACCCGGCGCCGGGCCCGGCTGGCCAGCTGCCGGACCGCCGCCGGACTGCGATCGAGGATCTGCGCGATGTCCTCGAAGGGCACGGCGAACATGTCGTGCAGCACGAACGCGATCCGCTCGGCCGGGCCGAGGACGTCGAGGACTACCAGCATCGCCAGCCCGACGGAATCGGCCAACTGGGCTTCTTCGGCCAGGTCCGCGCCGTCGTCTCCGCGGTCGAGCGGGAACGCGTCCAGCGAGTCTTCCCGGCGGCGTTCGCGCGTGCGCAACAGGTTCAGGCACACCCGCGCCACCACTGTGGTGAGCCAGGCGGGCAGATTCTGCACTTCGGAAATGTCCGCGCCGTCCGCGCGCAGCCAGGCTTCTTGCACGGCGTCGTCAGCTTCGCTGAGCGAGCCGAGCATGCGGTAGGCGACCCCGCGAAGCCGCGGCCGCTGCTCCTCGAATTGGGCCGCGAGCAGGTCTTTGCCGTCCACCTGTCACATCTCCTTCACGGGCGGGTTCATCCCAGTAGGACACCCCCAGTGCCCGACCCAGCGGCACTTTACCCGGAAGGAATTGTCATGACGACGATCTTGGTCACCGGCGGCACCGGAACCCTCGGCAAGCTGGTCGTTCCCGCGCTCGGCGACGCGAAGGTGCGCATTCTCAGCCGGAAGGCGAACGGCCCCGACCGGTTCGCCTGCGACCTCATGACCGGCGAGGGCCTTGCCCCCGCGATCGACGGCGCCGACGTGGTCGTGCACCTGGCAGGCGGCCCGAAGGGCGACGACGTGGCGACGGCGAATCTCGTCCGGGCCGCCGAACGCGCCGGAGTCGGCCACCTGGTTTTCATTTCGGTGATCGCCGCCGACGCGGTGCCGCTGGGCTATTTCCGTCGCAAGCACGAAGCCGAAAAACTCGTCGCCGCGTCGGAAGTGCCCTCGACCATCCTCCGCGCGGCCCAGTTCCACGGCTTCTGCCTCAACGCCGTGCAGGCAATGGCGAAACTGCCGATCGTGCCGGTGCCCGGGGTCAATTTCCAGCCGGTCGACGTCCGGGAAGTGGCCGAGCGGATCGCGCGGCTGGCGCTCGGCGCACCGGCCGGGCGGGTACGGGATCTGGCCGGGCCCAAGGTGTACGGCATGGGCGAGCTGGTCGACAAGTATTTGCAGGCTCGCGGGCGGCGACGGCTGAAAATGCCGATGCGCGTTCCCGGTGCGGCGGGAAAGGTCTATCGCGCGGACGGCAATCTCAACCTCGACGCGGACACCGGCACCCGCACTTTCGAGGATTACCTCGCCGAGCAGGTCAGCTAACGCACATTCCGTTCGTACACCAGCCGCAGGCCGAGCAGCGTCAGGTCCGGCACGTGCTCCTTGATCGTCTCGGATTCGCCCAGCACCAACGGGGCGAGCCCGCCGGTGGCGATCACGGTGACCGGATCCGAGCTGTCGGCCTGCAATTCCCGCACGATCCGCCGGACGAGCCCGTCGACCTGGCCGGCGAAACCGTACAGAATGCCGGACTGCAGGCATTCCACGGTGTTCTTGCCGATCACCGAACGCGGCGGGACGAGTTCCACCTTGCGCAGCGCGGCCGCGCGGGCGGCGAGCGCGTCCACCGAGATCTCGATGCCCGGGGCGAACGCCCCGCCGAGGAATTCGCCCCGGGCCGAGATCGCGTCGACATTCGTAGACGTTCCGAAATCGACCACCACGCACGCGGTGGCGTGCAAATGGTGCGCGGCAAGGGTGTTCACCAGCCGGTCCGCGCCGACTTCCTTCGGATTGTCCACCAGCAGCGCGACCCCGGTGCGCACGCCGGGTTCGACCACGACCTTCGGCACCCGCGCGTAATAGCGGCCGAGCATCACCCGCAATTCGCGCAGCACCGCGGGCACTGTGGACAGTGCGCTGATTCCGGTGACCGCGTCGGCGTGCGGGCCGAGCAGTCCGCGCACGGTGAGCGCGAGTTCGTCCGCGGTCATCCGCGCGTCGGTGCGCATCCGCCAGTCACCGACCAGCTCGGTGCCCTCGTAAAGGCCGAGCACGATGTTGGTGTTGCCGACGTCGACAGTGAGCAGCAACGAGGTCTTCCTTACTGCGGCTCGCGCACGAGGCATCCGCGACAGGTCAGTTTTCGGCGTGCAGCAACGCGTCGAGACGGCGCGCGTCCGCGGTTTCGGCCACCGGGAAGGTCATCGTGTCCTCTTCGGGCAGCGTGACCGTGCCGCTCAGCAGACCCGATCCGTCCGGTGCGTGCGCCGGGTCGTCCCCGCGCTCGACGATCCGGTTGTAATCGTCCACAAAGATCACTCGCGGCCGGTACGCGCGCGCCTCGGCGTCGTCCATCTGCCCGTAGGCGATCAGGATCACGAGGTCGCCCGGGTGCACCAAGTGCGCGGCGGCTCCGTTGATGCCGAGCACGCCGCTGCCGCGCTCACCGGTGATGACGTAGGTTTCCAGCCGCGCGCCGTTCGTGACGTCCACAATGGACACCTGCTCGCCCTCGAGCAGATCGGCGGCCTCCATCAGGTCCTCGTCGACCGTCACCGAACCCACGTAGTGCAGGTCGGCCTGGGTCACCGTGGCCCGGTGGATCTTCGATTTCAGCATCGTGCGATACATCGCAGACTCTCCCTATTCCCCTGCGTCCGGATCCCCGCTCGGATGTTCCACGGCTTTTCCGAGCAGCACTCCCGCGTTGTCGATCAGCCGGGTACTCCCCACCCGGGCGGCGACCAGCAACCGCGCCTCTCCGTCGACGGGCGCCGGTCCCAGATCGGTTCCCCTCAATTCCAGGTAGTCCACTTCCACCTGGGGACGGGCCGCGAGCGTCTTCCGCGCCATGTCCAGCACGGCCTCCGCCCCGTCCCGCCCGACGTGCGCCCCGGCCGACAGAGCGGACGACAGCACCACGGCGTCTTCCCGTTGTTCCGGCGTCAGGTAGACGTTGCGCGAGGACAGCGCGAGGCCGTCCCGCTCCCGGACTGTCGGCACCCCGATGATCCGGGTGCCGATGTTCAGGTCCGCCACCATCCGCTTGATCAGCACCAGCTGCTGGTAGTCCTTCTCCCCGAAGAACGCGTAGTCCGGGCGGACCACGTTGAGCAGCTTCGCGACGATCGTGAGCATCCCGGAGAAATGCCCCGGCCGGGCCGCGCCCTCGAGTTCGTCGCCGAGCGGTCCGGGATTCAGGGTGACCGCCGCGTTCTCGTCGAACATGTCCGAGGCCTTCGGCGTGAAGGCCAGTTCGACCCCTGCTTCGGACAACGTCGCCAGGTCGGCCTCAAGCTGCCGCGGGTACGCCTCGAAGTCCTCGCCCTCGCCGAACTGCAACGGGTTCACGAAGATCGAGGCGGCGACGACAGTGTTCGGCAGCCGCTTCGCACGGCGCAGCAGTTCGCGGTGCCCGTCGTGCAGCGCGCCCATGGTAGGCACGAGCGCGACCTTCCGGCCGACGCTGCGCAGCGCCTGGCTCACCTTGCTGATGTGCTCCGGTGGCTGGAACGTGTTGAGCGTTCCGCGCTGGAATTTCGGTGTCGTCACGGGGTCTGTCCTTCAGCGGGGTCGGCGAGAAGATCGGTCAGTTCGCCCGCGGCCGCGGGATCGAGCAGGCCGGCGGCGCGGGACCGTTCGGCGGTGCGCCGGGCCAGCGCCCGGTAGGCCGGGGCGATCTGCGGCGCCCGGTCCGCGAGCACGTCGAGGTGCTTGCGGACGGTGCCGAGATCACCACGCGGGACCGGTCCGGTGAGGGCGCGGTCCCCGTGGCGCAAGACATTGTCCAATGCCGCCGAAAGCAGCGGTGCGACGAGTCGTTCCGGATGCCCGATTCCGGCGTCGCGCAGGGTTTCGGTGCAGTCGGCGACCAGTGTCATCAGGTGATTCGCGCCGTGCGCCAGCGCCGCGTGATACAGCGCCCGCGCGGATTCGGGAACCCGCACTGGCTCGGCGCCCATCTCGACCGCGAGCGCCTCGCCGACGTTCCACGCCGCGTCGTCGTCGGGCGCCGCGGTGACGCCGATGCTCGCCGAGACAAGACGTTCGAGGTCTTCCTCGCGGCCGGTGAAGGTGAGCACCGGATGCAGCGCGAGCGGCAGCGCACCGGCTTCCGCGGCCGGGGCCAGCACGTCGATGCCGTGCGCACCCGAGGTGTGCACCACGATCTGGCCCGCGCGGATCGAATTCGTAGCGACCAGACCACGGACGGTGCCGGCGAGCGCGTCGTCCGGCAACGCGAGCAGGACGAGATCGGCTCTCCGCACGACCTCGTCGGGCGGCAGCAACGGGACATCGGGCAGCAGCCGCTCCGCGCGGTTCAGCGAAGCGGCGGACAGCCCCGACGCGGCGACGACGGTGTGGCCCGCCCTGGCCAATGCCGCACCGAGGACACTGCCCACGCGGCCGGCGGAAACGACGCCCACGGCAAGGCGGGCCGGTCGGTTCATGGCGTGCGCCTGTGGACGCTCATGGCTCGAAACTCCTCATGTTCGTTCCAGTCCCGCTCTTTCGTCGCGGGTACCAGACGACGGCGCGAGAGTAGCCCCGCCCCGGCCGGATCAAGGTGCCCGGGTGACCAGCTTCACCCGGGGCGGCCAATCGCGCCCGTACCTTATTGGCAGTCGGCTTCTGCCGGTCGTCGAGAGCCCGAATCCCCCGGTGGAACGCCACTTTTGGCACGGTAGAGCTACCCCGAACGGGGAATGTTCACCGACTGTCGCGATTGTTCGCCAATCGCACCGCGTCCGCGCGGGCGTCCCGCAGTGCCTGCAGCAACTCTTCCTGCCGCTGCCGGTCCTGCTCAGTGCGCAACCGCGTACGCCGAAGGAATGCGAGCTCCGTCACGCTCGCCTGATACCGCCCCACGGCCCGAGCCGCCGCCCGCCCGGATTGCTTGCGCGCCTGCTTCCGCCATTCCCGCCGCCCGGAGAGACTGGCAAGCAAGTCGATCTCCGACGGCGCGATCCACCGCGCAGCCGCCATCTTCGGCAACGCGGCGGCGACGATCCGCTGTTCTCTGCGCCGCTGCAACACGATCACGTAGATCGCGGCGATCAGCAGGGGCAAAATGACCAGGAAATACAGCGTGAGGAAGGACTTTCCGCCATTCAGCGTAGCGGCGGCGTTCCAGAGCGCATGCAGGAAGACGCCGGCGAGGTACCCGGCCAGCGGCGCGAGAATCCGCACCCACCGCTGCGCGTACCGCGCCGCGATGCCGAACCCGATGCCGGTCATAGCGGTGAACAGCGGATGCGTGAACGGCGAAAGCACGCCCCGCACGAGGAAAGCGGCGAGCACACCCGAGCTGGTGCCGTTGCCGAAGCCGTGGTCGGCGAAGGCGCGGCCGAAGTAATAGATGTTCTCGGTGAAGGCAAACCCAGCGGCCGCGAACCCCGCGTAGACGACGCCGTCGACGATCCCGTCGAATTCCTCGTTGCGCCGCCAGAAGATCAACAGGACGAAGACGCCCTTCGCCGCCTCCTCGACCAGCGGCGCGGAGACGAGCGCACTGACCTTGCTGCCGTTGCCGCCCCCCAGAAGCAGATCGCCGAACGCCTCCGCCCCGGTATTGATCAGCAGAGCGGTAACCGTCGCAATGCAAGCGCCCCAAGCAAAAGCGATCAGGAGCAACTTCGCCGGCTCAGGCTCCCACCGATCAACCCACAGCAACCCCGCGACCACTACACCGACTGGGAGCAACGCAGCGACAACGCCGATCGCGACCGCCAGCCACCCCACGCGCGCAGTGGCGAGCCCGAAAAGAAAAAGCCCGCACAACGCCACGACGATCAACCCGAGCACCGGAAGGAGCACGGTGACATGCCGCGAACGAGATGGCGTGGACGCAGAACCCGGCGACGTGGCGGAAAGGGTGCCGTTCACGAGCGGTCACCATACGCAGGCCGCACCAGCCATGCTGGTTGGACGTACGTGGTTCAGCCCTACGCGGGATACCGCTGTGACCCACATCCCCCTGACCCCACCAGCCATCCGTGAGGGGAACCCTCACGAACTCAGAGTCCCTCAGGGTTCCCCTCACGACTCACTCGCCACCCGCCAGAGTCGCGCTCCCAATGCGGCATTCGGTGCGTCACATGCACCCAACGCCACATTGGGGCGCAAGCCCCAACCACCCACCCAACCGCACCGATGCACCCAACCGCACCGATGCACCCAACCATCGAGGCACCCACACCACCCCCGCACCCCGATACGAAGCCAAAAACGCGGACGGCGGGTGCTTGTCAAGGCATCTTTCCCGCCT
>NZ_JBHZAG010000130.1:0-18883 GCF_042754125.1 Amycolatopsis sp. NPDC059235 | reverse complement strand
AGACGCACACCCGACCCGATGATCACCATCGCCACGCCGCTACCACAGCCGACACACCGAACCGAACACCAGGTTCCACAACACCCTCTGAGGGACTCTGAGTCCCTCAGGGTTCCCTTCACGGCTTTCGGAAGCCAGCCACCGCCAGTCCAATCACCGCCAGCGCCGCAGCCAGCCCGCCGAAGCCCGCGCCCAGCGTCGCCGCCGAGGCGATCGCGCCGACCAGCAACGGTCCGCCCGCGTCGCCCAGTTCGCGGCCGACCTCAGCCGCGCCCATCGTCTGGCCGAGCCGTTCCTTGGGCGCGGCGCCGGCCAGATGCGCGAACCCGATCGGCGTCGCCACCCCGACCCCGGCTCCGATCGCGACCGCCGCGGCCAGCACCCCCGCGATCCCCGGGATCAGCGCCCCCAACGCCAATCCGGCCGCGGTCAGCAGCAACCCGCCGGCCATTCCCGGCCCGTCGGGAATCCGGCCGGCGTCGCGGAGCCGGCCGGCCCACGGCTGCACCAGCGCGGAACACAACGCCAGCACCGACACCACCGCACCGGTCGCGACCGTGCCGAGCCCGCTCGCCGCCCCGGTCACCGGCAGGAATCCGATGCCGACCGCGAGCGCTGCGGTCGTCCCGGCCAGCACCGCGGTCGGCCGCACGAACCCGGGCTCGGCCAGCCGTCGGGCGAGGTCGAGCACAGTCTGCCGCTGGCGCGGCAATGGCTCCGGCGAGGGCACCACTAGCGCCGCCCATCCCGCGACGGCGAAAGCCAGCACCGCGAGAGTGCCGAACAGCAAGGAAAACCCGCCCAGCATGATCAGCACGCCGCCGAGCAACGGGCCGAGCGTGTAGCCGACGCTCTTCCAAGCACCGTAACCGCCGAACGCCCGCCCCTGCCGTTTCTCCGGCGACAACCGCGCGACCAGCGCCCCGGCCGCAGGCGAGAAGGCCGCCGCGGCCGCGCCCTGACCGAACCGCGCCAACCCCACCGCCGCCGGATTCCCCGCGACGACAAAGGCCGCCGACGCGAGCGCGAACGCCAGCAACCCGCCAAGCAGCACCGGCCGCGGTCCGATCCGGTCGGCCAGCGACCCGAACACCGGCTTGAGCACGACCTCGGCCCCGTCGTAGACCGCGAGCAGCAGTCCCAAGGTCAGCAGGGAATCGCCGTGCGTGTAGGCACCCAGGCTGGCGGCGATGCTGTGCGCCCCGAAGGCGGTGACGAACCCGGCGGCGTACAGCGGACGCAGCTCAGCGGAACTCATGCGAAACTCTCACCTCTGTCGCGGGGACTGGAAAATCCGCCCGGAGCAGTCGGCGAACAGCCGCACGCCATCCCGAGCCACGCTCAACTCACCACGACCCATCCCCTCACCACCGCGGCGCAACCAGCCAACCCGCCCGACGCGGTCGGCGAACAACCACACCGGCTCCAGCCGCGTTCGTACCCACCCGAAGCCCTCACATCTGGTGCAGGGCTTCGAAAACCCGCTCGGTGTACTCGGCAAGCCGCTCCGCACAGTGCTTCAACCGCTGCTCCGCCTCCCCGGCCGAAGGCGCGCCGAACACGTCCCGGGCCTTCAAATCCCGGTACCAGCGCCGCAACCGCTCGAGGCTTTGCTCTTCCTCCTCCAGCTCGGCCATCGTGAACTTGCCGATCCGGATTTCCTTGTCGATCTCGGCGTCGAACTTCCCGCAGTCGGCCAGGAATTCCGTCCACTCCTCTTCCCGATCGGCAGTGAACAGCTGCACCAGCCGCGAACCGTCCCGTTCGGCGGCGTCGAGCGTGATCACCTCGCCCTCGCCGCGTTCGGCCAGCTCGGCGACCCGCGCGACGCCGCCGGCGAACCCGGGCACGTCCGGCACCGCCCAGGCGCCCTGTCCGAGCGACAGTGCGCCGACCCGCCGCAGCTCGCGCCACACGGCGACCCGATGCCGCGACGGTCCGGACGGCACGCGCACCACCAGCACCAGCCACTTGTCGTCTGCCACAGTGGCGAATGTATCACGTGTTACATCGGGCGAGGTAGCGAAGCGAGGAACGCGCCGACCGTCCGGTCCGCCAGCACGCGACGGTCCGCCAGCGGCAGCGAGAGACACTGCAGCGTCACGCCGTCGATCATCGCGAACACCTGCGCCGCCACGTCCTCGGACAGTCCGGCGTGGACATACCACTGCCGCAGCTCACGATCGAGCTTCGCGTTTTCCTTCCGCAGCACCGGATCCACCACGGCCGCCGCCGCGTACGCGAGCCACACCCGGGCCCGCCGGGAGCGCGGTTCGTCCAGCGGCAGCCACAGTTCGACATACCCGGCGATCGATTTCGGTTGCGCCGCTTCGATTTCCGCCAGGAACTGCTCCCCAGCGTACTCGAAACCGGCGCGCACGAGGTCGCTCTTCGTCCGGTAGTAGTACTGCACCTGCGCCGGAGAAACGCCCGCCGCCGCGGCGACCGTCCGCACGCTCAGCGCGCCGATTCCCTGCTCTGCCAACACCTCCAGCACAGCATCGAGCACATGGGCAGCCCGCTTCACCGCCGAGACGCCCCCGCGCGCGCCCGCCACGCGACGGCGATCAAATCGAGAATCCCGATCACTCCCACCACCACGCCGACCTGCCGCAGCCCGACCACCGGCGTCTCGACGTCGTGGAACACGAAGTACAACACCGCGCCGACGACCACCATCAGCATGCCGACCACGACGTGCCCCCATTTGCCGTCCATCCGAACCCTCCTATACGAACGTACAATACGACCGTACAGGACTAGGCGGCCTTCCGCGCCGCCAATCGCTCGACAATCCCGGCCTTGCTCCGCTCCGCCCGCTCCACCGCGAACCCCGCCGCCGCGAGCAACGGCAGCGGCCGGCGGGTCAGGTAATCCCCCAGCTGCCACACCGTCAGCTTTTCCGCCAGCCGCTGCACGGCAAGAACGAACCACCGGTCGCTGCCGACGTGGTCCAGCAGCAACAGCCGCCCGTCCGCCCGCAGCACCCGGTGCATCTCCGCGTGCGCGGCGCGTTCGTCCGGGACGCCGCACAGGCCCAGCGTGCAGACGACCGTGTCGAACGAGCCGTCCGGGAACGGAAGGGACTGCGCGTCGGCCTCGGTCAGCGTCGCCTCGCGCCCGAGCGAAGCGGCCCGGCTTCGCGCGAGATCCAGCATCGACGGGCTGAGGTCGATCCCGGTCAGGCGCACGTCCGGCGGGTACAACGACAGATTCCGGCCGGTCCCGACGGCGACCTCCAGCACCTCCCCCGAAGCCTGCCCGCACACCCACTCGCGGCCGTCGGCGAGCAGCGCCCGCTCGACCCACGCGATGTCGCGGTCGTACCGCGGCGCGGCCTTGTCCCACGTCCGCCGCAGCCAGTCCGTTCCCCGCTCCGCCATCGTCGCGAGCTCCTCTCCGTCCGTGGTCCTTCCCAGTACCCTCGCATCCCATGGGGGACTTCCACTACGACGCGGAACTGCGCCGCTACGACCGGCATCTGCGCGAGGCCGCCGACGTCCAGCCGGACGACCACGTCCTCGACCTCGGCTGCGGCGCCGGGCAGACCACCCGCGCCGCCGCTCGGCGCGCGATTCGCGGCAGCGCGCTGGGAGTCGACCTGTCCGCCCCGATGCTCGCCCGCGCCGAGCGAGCGGCCGCGGACCTGCCCAACCTCCGGTTCGCCCGGGCGGACGCGCAGGTCCATCCGTTCCCGCCGGCCGCGTTCACCCTCGGGCTGAGCCGGTTCGGCACGATGTTCTTCGAGGATCCGGCCGCCGCGTTCGCCAACATCGCCCGCGCGCTGCGGCCCGGGGCGCGGCTCGTGCAACTGGTCTGGCAGGAGCGGCGCCGCCAGGAATGGGTCACCGCGATTCACCGCTCGCTCGCCGAGGCCGATCCGCCGGACGGCACCGCGCCCGGCGACGCCTTCTCCCTCGCCGATCTCGCGACTGTCCGAAGTGTCCTCACCGCGAACGGATTCGCCGATGTCGAGCTGGCCGACGTGCGCGAACCGCTCTGGTACGGCCCCGATCCCGCCGCGGCGCTCGACGCGGTGCTCCAGCTCCGCGAAGCGAGCGACCTGCTCGCCGCCCGTGCTGCCGGCGACAAAGACCGAGCCCTTGCCCGGCTGCGCGGCGAAATGACGGAGCACCACGGCCGCGACGGCGTCTGGTTCGACGCTCGGGCGTGGCTCGTCACCGCGCGCCGGACGTGATGTCACAAACTCCCGGCGGCCGGCGTCCTATGGGCGATCGTCCCCAGAACGCGAAGGAGCCACCCATGACAGCGCCCGGCGAAGCGAGCCCGGACCTCGCCACCGAGACCTTCCTCGCCCACCGGAACCTGCTGTTCACCGTGGCCTACGAAATGCTCGGCTCGGCCGCCGACGCCGAGGACGTGCTGCAGGAAACCTGGCTGAAGTGGGCGGGCGTCAACCTCGGCGAGATCCGCGAACACCGCGCGTACCTGGTCCGGATCACGACCCGCCAAGCGCTGACCCGGCTGCGCACGCTCGGCAGGCGCAAGGAGTCCTACATCGGGACCTGGCTGCCCGAGCCGCTGCTCACCGCGCCGGACGTCGCCGAAGACGTCGAACTGGCCGACAGCGTGTCGATGGCGATGCTGCTGGTGCTCGAAACGCTGAAGCCGACCGAGCGCGCGGTGTTCGTGCTGCGCGAGGTCTTCGACGTGCCTTACGACGAAATCGCCGAAGCTGTCGGCAAAACCCCGGCCGCGGTGCGCCAGATCGGGCACCGGGCGCGGTCGCACGTGTCCGCCCGCCGTCCGCGCGGCGACGTCACGCCCGCCGAGACCCGCGGCGCGCTCACCGCGTTCCAGCAGGCCGTCGAGACCGGCGATCTGCAGGGACTGCTCGACCTGCTCGCGCCGGACGTCGTCTTCCTCGGCGACGGCGGCGGAGTGAAGCAGGCGGTGCCGCGGCCGATCGTCGGCGCGGACAAGGTCGCGCGCCTGCTGACCGCCGGGCACGTCCGGCTCCCCGCGCCGCTGCGTCCGACGCAGGTCAACGGGCACCCGGCGCTGGTGCTGACGCTCGACGGCGAGGTCGACACCGTGCTCACGCTGCGCATCGACGACGGCAAGATCACCGGCCTGTACGCGGTGCGGAATCCGGCGAAGCTGTCGCACATGGACTCGGAAACCGCGCTCCGCCGCTGACTCCCGGTGAGGCTACGCACAGTAGCCCTGGCTCTGGCGCGCGCCACCCGTACGGACCATGCCATCCTGGTCCCGCCAGGGGCGGCCCGACGGGCCGCCGCCGTACCGAGGAGAGGACCGACGTGGGCGTTGTCAGCTGGATCGTGCTGGGCCTGATCGCCGGGTTGATCGCGAAGGCCCTCATGCCGGGCAAGGACCCGGGCGGCTGCATCATCACCATCCTGCTCGGGATCGGAGGCGCGTTCGTGGGCGGCTGGATCGGCAAAACGCTGTTCCACACCCAGCTCGGGACGTTCTTCGACCTGCGCACGTGGGGTCTCGCGGTGCTCGGCGCGCTGGTCATCCTGACCGGCTACCGGCTCATCGTGGGCGGCCGGCGCCGAGACTGAGCCCCGGGGCGGCCCGCTCGCCGGACGCGGCGGGCCGCCCCCGCTCAGCGGATTCCGAACGGATTTCGCGCCCCTCGGCCGTCGCGCCCCGGATCCCCCGCGAGGCCTCGAGTTGAACGCGACCCCGGTTTCCGGCCGTTTTTCGTGGCAGAATCAGCGGAGAAGTTTCGGCCAGGTCGACGGGCGGAGCGGACGATGGCGCTGCGCGACCACGAACAACATCAGCTGGACGAGATCGAACGATGCCTCGCCCAGGAAAGTCCGCGCCTTGCCCGCCGGTTCGAGAAGTTCCGCCCGATGCCGGTGATGACCTTCGCCGCGGCCGCGCTCGGCGTGCTCAGCGTGTTCCTCACCGGCCTGGTCACGCTCGTGGTCGGCTTCGGCATGGATTCCGCCCCGCCGATCGCGGTGGGCGCGGTGCTCACGACGGCGATCCCGCTGGCGATCATCTGGTTCTACCGCTGCCACTGGCGCTGACGCCCGCCCCGGCCTGAAACTGCTGGCGCGGCGGGGAAAGCGCCCTCAGGCGGCGACGCGCCCGCGCCCGCGCCCGAAACGACGGAACAGCGCGAACCCCGCGATCGCCGTGACCAGCTCCCAAGCGACCGTCGTGATCACCGAAACCGACAGCACGTCGATCCGGTCCGGAGACGACGACCGCAGCTGCCCCCGCGCATCGACGCGGACCCGCGTCAGGCCGCGCGCCGCCGGGTCCGAGCGCAGCGGGATGTTGGCTTCCTCGGTGCCGCCGTCCGGGGCGGTCCACGTGACGCGCCGGGTGTCGGGCATCGCGGTGCCCTCGGTCCCGCGCAGCGCACCGGACTCGGGTGCGACGGCGGCCATGACGGACCGGCCGGGCGCGCGGTCGATCGCTCCGGCGCCCTGGCGGTGGATCCACAGGCCCAGCCAGACCCCGGCCACCGCCGAGACCGCGACGGCCGCGGCCAGGACGGGAAGGAGGAACACGCGACCGCGCGGCGCGGACGCGCGGAAACCACCAGAAGCCATGCTCTAGAGAATGCCGGGAAAACCGCGAGCACGGCAGTGTTTGCGGACAAATGTGCCCAAGTCGCAGGAAAAGGCGCCCGCGACGGGCAAGCGACGCCCGGTTTCACCCGTTCTTTTCACTCATTCGTGGGTAACGCCACACGGAAGCAACCCGGACGCGAACAGCGACTCTCGAGCACCGGTTCACCGCCGCGCCGCGGTGTTCCATTCCCGATCGCCCGCGCCGCGTGGTTTCTCGCCGCTGTCTTCCGGCAGTACGTGAGATTCCTCCGGGCGCGCGATCATTCCCCGTCACCCACCGGACGCGCTCAGCAATGCCTGCCCGGTGGACGTCACCGCGTGCCGAACCGTGTTCCCGTCTTGTTGGCTCTCCACCAATCCCGCGCGACGCAGAACTCCCGCGTGCTTGCCCGCCGCCACCGGCGTCACGCCGATCTCCCCGGCCAGTTCGGCCGTCGACCGCGGAACGGCCAGCGCATGCAGCGCGCGGGCCCGGGTGGCGCCGAGCAGGTCCGGCAGCGGGTCCGGCACGGCGCCGTCCGCCGGAATCGCGCGCTCGCCGGGCAGGCCCCAGACCACCGGCGGCTCTGGTCCGGTCGCCGGATCCGGTTCCACGACCCGGAAATAAGCCGGGATCACGAGCAAGCCTCCGAAGTAGACACTGCGGTCCGCGGACGGCTCCGGGCCCTCCCAGCGGATCGGCGCCGCGGCGCGGGTGTTGCCGGCGGACGGCCACATCGGAGCCTGCCGGGCCGTGCCGTACGACGTGAGCGCCGACCCGAGCAGAGCGCGGGCCCCGTCGGCCAGCTCCCCCACCCACGAGGGCGCGACCCCGTGCACGAAAAACGTCTGGAGATCCGCGCGCAGCCTCGTTTTCGGGACGTGCACGAGGCCGTCTCCCGCGACCGGGCCGATCTGCCGCCGCTCCGGCCGCCCCAGCGCCCCCGCGCGCCGGACGGCCGGTTCGCCGCGGCCCCCGCCGGGCGGCAGCGCCTTCACCGCCCGGGCGCGGATCTCCAGCGCGGACCCCGGACGGGGTTGCGGAAGCAGGCTCTCTCTGCGAAGTTGCTTGCGGGCGCGGGCGGACCAGACCCGCAGTCCGCTCGCCGGACGGCGGCTCTGCAGCGCCGTGAGGCTCAGCACCAGTTCCCACAGCGGATCGGGGCCGGTGCGCCGCCTCGTCCGGCCGAAATCGTCGTCGGTGAAATGAATGCGCAACGCCATGTGCTCCCCCTGCCCCCCGACATGGTTGCGCTTCCAGAGTGCCGCGCCGATCCGCCGCTGTCCAGGCGCGTTTTCCGTTCGGGGAAAGAACCCACCGAATGCGAGCGAATCTCGCTGAATCAGGTGGTCCGTCTACAGACAGTTCACGGCGCGACCGCGAAAGCGAGACAAATCGTCTCGCCGATCGGGCGTGCGCATTCGCCGGATGCGCGCCGTGCCCGCGCGGAGGCCGCCGGATCCAGACTGCGCGGCCTGCCTGCCCGGTTAGCGCGCCGCGGCGGAGTGCCGATGGACCAGCAGTTCCCGACATTTGCCGCAGCGATTTCCCCCACCCGGGCGACTATTTCCGCCACGGAATGCGAAACGGGGCCCGGCCGCGTGGGCCGGACCCCGTTTCCGGTGCCTCAGTGCGTCGGGCTCAGCCGAGCAGGAGGCCGTTGCCGCCGGCGACGGCGTTGTCGAAGCGCTTGGAGATCTCGGCCCAGTTGAAGATGTTCCACAGGGCGTTGACGTAGTCCGGCTTCACGTTCTTGTAGTCCAGGTAGAACGCGTGCTCCCACACGTCGACCAGCAGGATCGGCGTGGTCGGCAGGATCAGGTTGTTGTGGTGGTCGCGCAGCTGCTGGGTGATCAGCGTCTTGCCGATCGGGTCCCACGACAGAGCGCCCCACCCGTTGCCCTGGATCGTCGTCGACACCGCGGTGAACTGGGCCTTGAACTTGTCGAACGACCCGAACGCCTCGTCGATCGCCGCCGCCAGCTCGCCGGTCGGCTTGTCCCCGCCCTCCGGCGACAGGATCTTCCACCACACCACGTGGTTGGCGTGCCCGGCCAGGTTGAACGCCAGGGTGGTCTCCAGGCCCACGATGCCGCCGAAGTCGCCGGCGTCGCGCGCGGCGGCGATCTTGTCGAGGGTGTCGTTCGCGCCCTTGACGTAGGCGGCGTGGTGCTTGCTGTGGTGCAGCTCGTTGATCTCGCCGGAGATGTGCGGCGCGAGGGCACCGTAGTCGTAGTCGAGTTCGGGCAGCTCGTACCGGGCCATGGGGCCCTCCTTCTGTCTTCGACATCAAGTCTTGCCCCCTCGAACCTAGTAGCACACCCGCGTCCCGGGCGAGCGGGGGCAGCCTCGGCGCCACGGGCTGGAACCTGCTTGAGTGAAGGTTCAACTTCCAGTACTAGACCCTCCGGCCGACCACTCAGCGTGACCGGTTTGTCCGCCCCGCGCCGGTTCGCCGACGCCCGGTAGGGTCGGTCCCATGGCGACGTCCCGGCTCGGCAGCGTGCAGCGGGTGCTGCTGCTGTTCGCGCTGGCGCTGGGCATCGCCGTGATGCACCACGTGCCCTCCCCTGGCGCCGGACATGCCATGACGAGCCAGATGTCCGTCGTCGCATCACACGACGTCGCCGCGGACTCCGGCATGCCCGCCGGCGAACACTCGATGCTGCACCTCTGCCTGGCGGTCCTGTACGCAGTCGGCGCGCTCGTAATGGGCCTGCTGGCCTTCCGCCGTTACACCGCCGTGAAGACGGTTTTCGACGGCACGCGCGGCTCCCCCGCCGCCGACCGGCCGCCCGACAGACGAGGCCGGCTTGTCTTGACTTCTCTCTGTGTGTTGCGCACCTGATCGGCAGCTCCAGCTCCGGTCTTTTTCGCAATTTTCCTTTTGAGAGAAGGTTTTTCCATGCGCAAAATCTTTTTCAGCGGCGCCGTGCTGGCCGCTTCGCTCCTGCTCGGTGCCTGCGGCAGTCCGGAATCCCCTGCTCCCGGCGCGCAGGCTGGGCACAACGCCGCTGATGTCACGTTCGCCCAGCAGATGATCCCGCACCACCAGCAGGCGCTCGAGATGGCGAAAATGGTGCCGTCGCGCAGCAGCGACCCGAAGGTCGTCGACCTGGCCGGCCGGATCGACCGGGCGCAGGACCCGGAAATCCGCCAGATGCAAGGCTGGCTGACCGCCTGGGGCGCGGCGCCCGCCAGCCACTCCATGCCCGGCGGCCACGAGATGTCCGGAGACCACTCGATGACCGGGATGATGTCGGACGCCGACATGAAGAGCCTGGACGCCGCGAAGGGCCCGGAATTCGACCGGTCGTGGCTGGACCTGATGGTCAAGCACCATCAGGGCGCGGTCGAGATGGCGAAGACGGAGCTCGCCCAGGGCGCGGATGCCGGAGCGAAGTCGCTGGCGCGGCGGATTGTCGACGCTCAGCAGGCGGAGATCGCCGAGATGCAGGGGCTGTTGAAGGGCTGATCCGGTAAGGCGCCGGGGTCGATGGGCGGCTCCGGCGCCTTGCTTCCCAGGGTTATGGCGATACCTCTCTTGGGTGAGGCCTGCTGTTCTCGTCGTCCGCGGCCTGCGGTTTCCGGCGAGGCTGGCTGAGGTCAGTGCCGCCGTGCTGGCTGAGCCCTCGCGGGGCGAGCCGCCACCGACTCGCTCGCGAGGCTTCGGCTGAAGGCGGCCCGGCGTTACCCCGGACTACCTGCCGTCGGGACCGCCGCACCAGTCGAAGCAACTCGCGCCAGCGCCGAAACGTCCAGCGGCTCGGTGCACTGAGCCGCAGACGGTCGCCGAGCAGCTCGTTTCGCCGAGCCGCCAATCGTCCAGCAGCTCCGGTGCGCCGAGCCGCGAACAACTCATTGCCCCGAGCCGCCAAATCCTCAAGCAGCTCCGGTGCGCTCAACCGCGAACACTCCCCGAGCCGCTCGTTGCCCCGAGCCACCGAACCCTCAAGCAGGCCGAACACCGAGCCGCGACCTGTCGCCGAGCAGCCAGCCCAGCGGTCTTGCGGCAAGGGCTTCCGCCGGTTGCAGGCTTTCTCGGCAGCAGGCACCGGGGTCGAACGGTGCGCGGGTTCTTCCTGGCCCGGCGCTACGGATGTCCGTGAAGGGCTCCTTGAGAGAATCTGATTCCCTCAAGGAGCCCTTCACGGACCTCTCCCGGAGCAGGGAGCCGCGTGTCGGCGGGCGGTCAGCGTTGGGACCTTCGGCGGCGCGAGATCAGCAGCAGCGCGCCTCCGCCGGCGAGCAGGGCGATCGCCACGATTCCCACCGGGATCAGCACCACGCCGGTCCACGCCAGGGGCGGGTTCGGCGGCGGGGGCTGAACCGGCGGCGTCGGCGGGACTGTCGGCGGGGTCGGCGGCGTCGGCGGGGTCTTCGTGAGCGGCGTGGTCGTCTTGCACCGCGGGTCGGCGGACGCGTCCGGGCAGTTGGTGCCGGGTGTCGTCGAGGAAATGACGTTGCGCAGGCTCTGTCCGTCGCCGATCGGGGTCTTGACCTTCACGCTGTAGGTGACGGTCGCGGTCGCACCAACCGGGAGGTCGCCGGTCCACGTCAACCGGGGCGCCGCATACGACACGGAGCCAGTCGAAGCGGTCGCGTCGTTGTTGTAGGCGGCGTTGCCGAGGACGCCGGTCAGGTCGTCGGCGAAGGTCGCGTCCTTCAGCGCGGTTTGGCCGGTGTTCGTCGCGGTGACGGTGTACGTGACCTGGTCACCTGCCTTCGCCTCGGTGACGCTCGCCTTCTTGGCCAGGATCAGCCCCGCGACCGGCGTCGTCGTCCCGCACCTCGGATCCTTCGAGCCCGGCGGGCAGTTCGTGCCGGGAGTGTCCGAGGTGACGACGTTCGCCAGCGTGTGATCGCCCTTGACCGGGTTGTTGACCGTGACGCTGTAGGTGACCGTCGCGGTCGCACCAACCGGGACGTCACCGGTCCAGGTCAACCGGGGTTCGGCATAGGTCACGGAGCCGATCGACGCCGAAGCGTCGTTGCCGTAGGCGGCGTCGTCGAGCACCTTCGAGAGATCGTCGGTGAACGTCGCTCCCGTTTGGACAGTCTGGCCGGTGTTCTTCACCGTCACCGTGTACGTGACCTTGTCCCCCGGCTTGACGTCCTTCTTGTCCGCGACCTTCGTGATGTCCAAACCGGCGACGGGAGTCGTGGTGCCGCAGCGCGGATCCGTCGAACCCGGCGGACAGTTCCCGCCCGGAGTGTCCGAGGTGACCACGTTCGCGAGCTTGAAATCGCCCTTGACCGGGTTGTTCACGGTGACGCTGTAGGTGACCGTCACGGTCGCGCCGACCGGGAGGTCGCCGATCCACGTCAGCCGAGGGGCCGCATAGCTCACCGAGCCGAGCGAGGCGGCCGCGTCACCGTCGTAGGCGGCGTCGTCGAGGACCTTCGACAGGTCGTCGGTGAAAGTCGCGCCGGACAACGGAGTCTTGCCGGTGTTCGCCACGGTCACGGTGTAGGTGACCTTGTCGCCCGGCTTCGCGTCCTTCTTGTCCGCGACCTTGGTGATGTCCAAACCCGCGACGGGAGTCGTGGTCCCGCAGCGCGGATCCGTCGAACCCGGCGGACAGTTCCCGCCCGGAGTCTCCGAGGTCACCACGTTCGTCAACTGGTGATCGCCCTTGACCGGATTGTTCACCGTCACGCTGTACGTCACCGTCGCCGTAGCACCGATCGGCAAATCACCAATCCACGTCAACCGCGATGCCGAATAACTCACCGAGCCGATCGACGCCGACGCATCACCGTTATAAGCAGCATCGTCAAGCACCTTCGAGAGATCGTCAGTGAACGTCGCTCCCGTTTGGACAGTCTGACCGGTGTTCCGCACCGTCACCGTATACGTGACCTTCTCGCCCGGCTTGACATCCTTCTTGTCCGCAACCTTCGCGATCTCCAGACCCGCGACCGGAGTCTTCGTGCCACAGCGCGGATCCGTCGAACCCGGAGGACAGTTCCCGCCCGGAGTCTCCGACGTGACCACGTTCGCCAACTGGTGATCGCCCTTGACCGGATTGTTCACCGTCACGCTGTACGTCACCGTCGCCGTAGCACCGATCGGCAAATCACCGGTCCACGTCAATCGAGGCGCGGCATACGTCACCGAGCCGATCGACGCCGAGCCATCGTTGCCGTAAGCGGCATCGTCCAACACCTTCGAGAGATCGTCGGTAAATGTCGCTCCCGTTTGGACAGTCTGACCGGTGTTCCGCACCGTCACCGTATACGTGACCTTGTCCCCCGGCTTGACATCCTTCTTATCCGCAACCTTCGAGATCTCCAAGCCCGCAACCGGAGTCGTAGTCCCACAACGCGGATCCGCCGAACCCGGCAGGCAATTCGACCCCGGAGTATCGGAGGTGACCACGTTCGTCAACCGATGATCGCCCTTGACCGGGTTCGCCACCGTGACGCTGTACGTCACCGTCACCGAAGCACCGACCGTCACGTCGCCGGTCCACGTCAGCCGAGGCGCGGCGTAAGTCACCACGCCCGCGGAGGCCGTCGCGTCGCTGTTGTAAGCGGCGTCGTCCAAAACCTTCGCCAGGTCATCAGTGAAAGTCGCGCCGGACAACGGAGTCTGGCCCGTGTTCACCACAGTCACCGTGTAGGTGACCTTGTCCCCGGGCTTCGCCGACGACTTGTCCGCCGCCTTGCTGATCGCGATGCCGGACACCGGCGTCGTCGTCCCGCACCGCGGATCCGCCGACCCCGGCGGGCAGTTCCCGCCCGGAGTCTCCGACGTGACGACGTTCGTCAGCCGGTGATCGCCGCCGGCCGGATTGTGCACGGTGACGCTGTAGGTCACGGTCGCCGAAGCGCCGATCGGGAGGTCGCCGGTCCACGTCAACCGAGGCGCGGCATACGTCACCGAGCCGGTCGAGGCCGAAGCGTCGTTGCCGTAAGCAGCATCGTCCAGCACCTTCGACAAATCGTCAGTAAAGGTTGCGCCTGGCAACGGAGTCTTGCCGGTATTCGTCACGGTCACCGTGTACGTGACCTTGTCGCCGGGATTCGCGGACTGTTTGTCCACCGACTTGGAGATCGTCAACCCCGGCAGCGGCGTCACGGTCGAGCACTTCGGATCCGTCGACCCGGGTTCGCAGTTGCCGGGCACCGGAGTGCTGACTGTGTTGCGCAGCTGGTGGTCGCCGGAGATCGGGTTGTGCACGGTGACGCTGTAGGTCACCGTCGCCGAAGCACCGACCGGCAAATCGCCCGTCCACGTCAAATGCGGTGCCGTGTAAGCGGTCGAGCCCACCGAGGAAGACGCGTCGTTGTTGTAGGAGGCGTCGTCCAGCACCTGCGACAGATCGTCGGTGAAGCTCGCGTCCGGCAGCGGAACCTGGCCGGTGTTGGTCACCTTCACCGTGTAAGTGACCTTGTCGCCCGGGTTCGCGGTCTGCTTGTCCGCGGTCTTGGCGATCGTCAGTTCCTTACCCGGCGTCGTGGTCGAGCACGACGGATCGGTGGAACCCGGAGGGCAGTTGGTGCCGGGCGTCGAGGACGTGACGACGTTGTGGAGCTTCTTGTCCCCGGGATCCGGATTCTTCACGGTGACGCTGTACTTCACGGTCGCCGATCCGCCGATCGGGAGGTCACCGGTCCAGGTCAGTTTCGGTGCGGCGTAGGAGATCTGCGTAGCCGGAGTGGCGTCGTTGTTGTAGACAGCATCATCCAGCACCTGCGACAGATCATCGGTAAAAGTCGCGCCCGGCAATGGAGTCTGACCGGTGTTGGTGACGGTGATCGTGTAGGTCACCTTGTCGCCGGGCACGACCTGGTCGCGGTCGGCGGACTTGGCGATCCGCATCCCGGACACCGGAGTCGTGGTGCCGCACCGGGGATCGGCGGATCCGGCCGCACAGTTGTTGCCCGGCGTCGTGGAGGTGATCGTGTTGATCAGTTTATGGTCGCCGGTAACGGGATTCTTCACCGTGACGCTGTAGGTCACCGTCGCCGAGCCACCGACGGGCAGGTCGCCGGTCCAGGTCAGTTTCGGTGCGGCGTAGGAGACCTGCGCAGCCGGAGTGGCGTCGTTGTTGTAGACAGCATCGTCCAACACCTGCGACAGATCATCGGTGAAAGTCGCACCAGACAACGGAGTCTGGCCGGTGTTCCGGACGGTCACGGTGTACCGGACCGGATCGCCGGGGTTGGCGCTGGTCTTGTCGACGGTCTTGACGAACTCGATTCCGGACACTGGCGTCGTGGTCGAGCACGCCGGGTCGGTCGAACCCGCGACACAATTGTCGCCCGGGGTCGTCGACGTGATCGTGTTAGTCAGTTTATGGTCACCGGTAACGGGATTTTTCACCGTGACGCTGTAGGTGATCGTCGCCGAAGCACCCACCGGCAGATCGCCCGTCCAGGTCAGCCGAGGCGCGGCGTAAGCCACCGAGCCCACTGATGGCGACGCATCGCCGTTGTAGGCCGCGTCGTCCAGCACCTTCGAGAGGTCGTCGGTGAAAGTCGCGCCAGACAAAGGAGTTTGGCCGGTGTTCGCGACGACGACCGTGTAGGTCACCTGGTCGCCGGGATTCGCGGACTGCTTGTCGGCCTTCTTCTCGATCCGCATTCCGGACACCGGCGTCGTCGTCGAGCACCCCGGGTCGGTCGAACCAGCGACGCAGTTATTGCCCGGAGTGGTCGAGGTGATCGCGTTGACCAGCTTGTGGTCTCCGGTGTCGGGATGGTTGACCTTCACCGAATACGTCACCGTCGCGGTGCCGCCGATGGGAACATCACCGGTCCACGTCAGCCGCGGTGCCGCATAGCTCACCGAACCAACCGAAGCCGACGCATCGCCGTTGTAAGCCGCGTCGTCCAGCACCTTCGACAGGTCGTCAGTGAAAGTCGCACCAGACAACGGAGTCTGGCCGGTGTTCGCGACAGTCACGGTGTACTTCACGGTGTCGCCGGGCTTGGCGCTGGCCGGATCCACGGTCTTGCTGATCCGGATGCCGGACACCGGAGTCGTTGTGCCGCAACGCGGATCAGCGGAACCGGCCGCGCAGTTGTTGCCCGGAGTGGTCGACGTGATCGCGTTGATCAGCTTGTGATCGCCAGGATCGGGGTTCTTCACCGTGACGCTGTAGGTGATCGTCGCCGAAGCGCCGACCGCCAAATCTCCGGTCCAAGTCAGTTTCGGCGCGGTGTAAGAGATCTGGGCGGCTGGAGCGGCGTCGTTGTTGTAAACGGCATCGTCGAGAACCTTCGACAGGTCGTCAGTGAACGTCGCGCCGCGGGCCGCGACCTGGCCGGTGTTGCGCACGACCACGGTGTACTTCACCGTGTCGCCAGGATTCGCCGAAGCCTTGTCGGCGGTCTTGGCGATCTCGATTTTCGTGCCGGGCACAACGGTTTCCGCGCAGGACGCCGTGGCGTCGTCCGCGCACTGCCGGTCCGGCGGGACCGTCGGCGGCTGGCCTTCGGTCACCTTGGCGCGGTTGATCAGCGTGGCGCCGACGGTCGCGTCGTTGATCCTGGCGTGCACGGTCATCGTCACCCGGCTGCCGGGCGGGATCGCCGCAGTGCGCCATTGCAGCGGACCGGTGCCGGTGACGGCGCCGCTCGTGGTATCCGCGCTGACGAACGTCGTGCCGGGCGGGAGGGTGTCGGTGACGGTGGTCGGCGGCACTGGCAGGTTGCCGGTGTTGTCCAGGGTGACGGTGTAGGTCAACTGGTCGCCGGGCAGCGCGTTCGCCTTGTCGACGACCTTGGTCAGCGTGTACTCCGGCACCGCGACCACGTTGCGGACAGTGTTGCTGGTCCGGCTCTGTTCGCGGCCGGTCTGCTTGCCCTGGAAGACCACCGACGCGGTGTTGTCGAGACGGGTGCCGGGCGCGACCGTCGGCGAAACGGTGACGCGGAAGCCGACGTGCGTGCTCTGTCCCGGGGCCAGATCGGGGAGAGTGCAGGTGACGACTTGGCCGGCCGCCGAGCATCGCGGGTCCGAACCGGCCACATAGGACACTCCGGCGGGCAACGTGTCGGTGACCACCACGCCGGTCGCGGTGTCCAGGTTGGTGGTGGTGCCGTCCGGGTTGCGGTTGGCGACGTCGAGCCCGTAGGAGATCTCGCCGCCGCGCCCGACCCAGCCCGGCGGGCGCTCCTGGAGGTTGCCCTCGGGGTCGTTGGTCTTGACGATCTGCAGGTTGGGCTCGTTGGCCTCGGCCATCAGCCAGACGGTCTGCGGGTAGAGCGCGTCCCCGGTGGTCCCGACCTTCAGCTGCGCCCGGTCCGCGCCGGCGGGCAGCTTGCCGGTGACGTCGACCGTGCGCGCGTCGTAGCCGAAGTTGTTGGCCGGATTCGGCGTGCGGTCGGCGACATTGGCGCCGGTGCCGCTCGCGGTGACCCGGTCGATCCGGCTGCTGAACGCGTTGGTCGTGCTGGCGCCGCCGGGCGCGGGCAGCGTCAGGCGCTGCAGTGACGCGGCGTCGCGGCCGAATTCGAGGTAGTCGCCGGAGATGTTGGCGTCGCCGTCGCCGACCACGACCCCGAGGGTGGCGGTCGGCGGGTGGTCGGCCGGGGTGCGGATGCCGTTGAGGTCGATGTTCGTCGAGGTGGGGCTGCCGCCCGCGCGGACGACGTCGAAACCGTCCCAGACCTGCAGGTAGCGCAGCGGCTCGGTGTCCAGCGCGTAGGCCACGACCAGCGACCAGCCGCCCCAGCAGCCGAGGTTGCTGGCGCTGTTGGCCGAGTTGCCGCGGCACGCCTGGAGGTCGGCCACCGTGTAGGAGCCGCCGCCGGCCTGTTTGACCAGCCCGGTGACGTCCTTGACGCCCGCGTGCGCGGTGATCTGCGGGAATCCGCTGCCCAGCGCGTCGAACCAGTCGTAGGTGTCGGCGGTGAGGCGCTGGTAGGAGGCGGAGCCCGGGGCCTTGAACGCGACCTGGTTCGCGCGGGAGGGGTCGCCGGATTCTGCGTTCGAGGAGATCGGGTTGACCTGCCAGTAGAGCCGGGCCGACAGCACGGTCGCGCCGGACGGGATGGTCAGGTTCGCGCTCGACGCGGTGTTGCCCGGCGCCGACGGGTCGCTCTTGATCCAGTAGCCGTAGCTGGAGTTGTTGGCGGTCTCCCCGCAGGCCGTGGGGGTGAGGCCGCAGCTGACGACCGAGTTGGACGCCATCGTGATCGCGCCGTGGGCGACCGTCGAGAAGGCCGGGTCGGGGCCGATTTTCCGCGGGGTGCCCAGGCCTCGGGGCTCGACCGCCCTGGGCTGCGGCGCGGCTGGTGCTGAGGTGGCTGGTGCTGAACTGGTCGGCGCTGCGGTGGCGGGTGCTGGGCTGGTCGGAGCGGGGGCGGCTGCCGCCGATTGGCCCGTCTCAGGGGCGGCTGAACTGGACGGTGCCGGGCTTGCCGGTGCTGGTGCCGCTGCCGCGCTGGCTTGCGCCGAGGACGGGCTCGCCGGACTGACGCTGGGCGGCAAGGTCGCGCCCATCGCGGGCGCGGCACTGGCGACGCCCACAGCGAAAACCACCGCGAGTGCCGCGGCGGCGCGCTTCCCGCGGGAGCGCATGAATCCGGAACGACGGGCCATCACACAAGCTCCCACGGAGAAGGACGGAATTGTCGAGCTGCTTACCCGCGTTCATCGACACCAGGCAGGGAAATTCGTACCGCGCTCTCCCCCACGGCGGGGAGTTCACCAGCCAGGAATCACCGCATAGGGGGACCCCAACCAGGTAAAACCGGGGTGCTCGCCGAGGAGGCGGCCGATTCCCTTCGCTACCCGTCACGCCCTGAAGGGGTGTTGCCATTCCCATCCGGAACTATGCCGGATCGGAGGGTGCGCGCCGCGAATTTTTCTCGCGAAAAGCCACCCGGAATCGACGGCCCGGACCTGCTCGTCGGCGAAATCGGATTCGCGTGCGGGACGGCTAGGCGGCCTGGCCGGGCAACGCGGAAACTTGCTTCGATGCGGCCTGGCCCGTGCCGCGGTCGAGCAGCCGGAGCGTGTCCCGCGCGCCGAAGCTCAGCAGCCCCGCCCCAGTCTCAGCGAACCCAGCCCACTCAAGGCCAGGCAACCCCGCACCCCAACGCAACGGATCCCGACGACGCGGCGATCGTCGCCCACCTGCCGCACGGTTCCGGCCTCGGCGAACCCCGCCCGCTCAGAAGGCCAGGCGACCGCGCCCGAACTCAACGGATCCCGACGACAATCCGATCATCCCCCACCTGCCACACCGTCCCGACCTCGGCAAACCCCGCCCGCTCAGAAGACCAGGCAACCACGCCCCAACTCAACGGATCCCGACGACAATCCGATCATCCCCCACCTGCCACACCGTCCCGACCTCGGCAAACC
>NZ_JBHZAG010000129.1:0-19012 GCF_042754125.1 Amycolatopsis sp. NPDC059235 | reverse complement strand
GCGTGAGGGGCCTTCGGCCTGTCACGCCGGGCAGCCCCCAAACGCCGGCGCGATCCCGCGTGGTGGGCGAGTGAGCGGTCAGGGCTGGGTCTGGTTGCGGAAGTCGTGGGCTCGTGTCCGGAGGTTTAAACCTCGACTTGAGGTCTAGACCAACCGGCCGTTATTCGGAAGCGGTGCTGTGCAAGGCCTTGCTCAGGGCTGCCACGGTCAGCTCGACCTGCCACGGGCGTGCTCCGCCTGCCCGTAGGGCGTCTGCTACTGCGTCTTCCGCGAGGTCGGCCGGGGGGCGCCAGCAGGTGCGGCGGACGAGGTCTGGCAGCAGCAGGTTCTCTACCGGCAGTTTGCGGTCTTCGGCGATCGCGGCCAGTGCGGCTCGTGCTGCGGCCAGGCGGGCGGCGGCGTCTGGGTCTTTGTCGGCCCAGCGGTTCACCGGCGGCGGGCCGTCGTTGGGCTGGCTCGGGCTTGGCAGTTCGCTCGACGGCAGGGCTTTCGCTGCCTGCAGGTGCCGTAGCCAGCTGGCCGTGTACTTGCGCTGTACGCGTCCGCTGAACACTGGCAGCGCTTGTAGTTCCTCGACTGTCTTCGGGTCCGAGGTCACCGCGTTGACGATCGCGCTGTCCGGCAGGATCCGGCTCGGCGCGCGGTCGCGTTTGCGGGCCAGTTCGTCGCGGGCCTGCCACATCTCCCGCACCGCGGCGAGGCCGCGCGGGCTGCGGATCTTGTGCACCCCGGACGTCCGGCGCCACGGCTCGGCGCGCGGCGCGGGCGGGGGAGCGGTGCGGACCGCCTCGAACTCCTGCTGCGCCCACTCCAGCTTGCCCTGCGCCGCCAGCTCGGCTTCGAGCTTCGCGCGCAGTTCGTTGAGCAGCTCGACGTCGAGAGCCGCGTAGTTGAGCCAGTCGATCGGCAGCGGCCGCTTCGACCAGTCCGCGGCGCTGTGCCCCTTTTCGAGTGTGTACCCGAGCAGCAGCTCCACGAGCGTGCCCAACGCGACGCGTTCGTACCCGGCCAGCCGTCCGGCCAGTTCGGTGTCGAACAGCGACAGCGGCCGCAGATCCAGTTCCGCCAGGCACGGCAGGTCCTGGGACGCGGCGTGCAGCACCCATTCGGTGTCGTTGAGGACGTCCCGCAGCGGGGCGAGGTCGTCGGCGAGCGCGATCGGGTCGATCAGCACCGTGCCGGAGCCTTCGCGGCGCAGCTGGACGAGATAGGCCTTCGGCCAGTACCGGTAGCCCGACGCCCGTTCGGTGTCGACGGCGACGGCTCCCGTGCCCGCGGCGAGCCGCGCGCACGCCTCGGCGAGCGCGACGGGATCGGTCACCACCGGTGGGGTGCCTTCGGCCGGTTCGCGGAGCAGCACCGGCGTTCCGGAGGCACCGGAGTTCTCGGTGGTCTCGTCTCCGGTCCGGGCTCCGTCCGCCTGTGCAGTTCCCATGTCCGACGACCCTACGGGACGAGCGGACCGCGCCTGGTCCGCCCGCCCCGCAGGGACGTGGTTCGTCGTCGTCAGCGGATCACGCCGGCTCGCATCGCCAGCGCGACCATCTGCGCCCGGTCGCCCGTGCCGAGCTTGCGCCCGATGCGGGACAGGTGGGACTTGACGGTGAGCGCGGAGAGGGAAAGCTCCTCCCCGATCTCCTTGTTCGACTGCCCGTCCGCGACGAGCTGGAGCACCTCCACCTCGCGAGCCGACAGCTCGCGCGGGGTGTTGTCGGTGCCCGCCACTCGCGTGCCGGTCGCCAGGACCGGAGCCACGCTCGGATCCGCGTAGACGCCGCCTTCGAGAACCCGGCGCACGCCGTCGGTGACTACCACCGGCGACGCCGACTTCAGCAGGTACGCCTGAGCTCCGGCCTGGAACGCGGAGCGCACCGCGTACGGGTCGTCGGAGGATGCCAGGACCACCACGCGCGGCCAGCCGTGGCTACGGAGTTCCGTAACCAGCTCGATGCCGCTGCCGTCCGGCAGTCCGAGATCGAGGATCGCCAGGTCGCACGGGCCGGTGGCCTGTGCTCGCGCCCTCGCCTCGGCCACCGTGGCGGCCTCGTGGACAGTGCCCGCACCCATCTGTGCGAGTCGTGCTGCGATTGCCTCCCTCAACAGCGGGTGGTCATCGACCACCAACACGGAAAAAAGCTCTTCCCGCGGGTGCGGAACCATGCTCGCCGGCAAAGCACCGGCTGGCGTGGATCGGACGGCCTGAGATAAGCCGACGGTAGCCACGTCACTACCTCCCTGGAGTCGGTCGTGCCCCCCGACCGGCACCGGGACCTTCGGCCGTTCAGCCGCGCCAGCTTTAGACCGAAAGTGGTGTCGTCCCAGGCACTGTAGCCGTCCGGACGCCGTTGCGGGGGGATCGAATGGGTATCTATCCGAAACAGTTCGTCACTCAGCGAGGTCGTTGTAACACGATCGGACTAACGATCGGAGTCTTGTTAACGACTGGCGACCCGGCCGCGATGCACCTGAGTTACCGGCATTGAAACGGGCGTGCAGATGGCCCGTGCACCTGCGGGTGCTGGCGGAGCCGGGCCGCCGCCCCGGCGGCCCGGACCCGGAAATGCGCCCCGGCCGGGGCAAGATCATTTTCTTTCACGTTTTGCCGCGCGCTCGGCCCGGCCGTCGGCGTCGTGGCGGAGGTGCTGAAAAGGGGCTCGGAACCGCGTCGAGGCTGGTTACCGGGGGTTCACTGCCTGTGATCACGCCCGGCCACGAACGTGCGGCATCCGGAGCAGCGGCCGCCGCGGTCCACGATGGACGGTCGGCGGCGGGCGCCGGCGAAGCCCCGCCGAAGATCCCGGCGGAGAGCTGGGAGGGCGCGAATCCGCCCGGGAAGGCGCGTTCGTGCGCGTGCAGGCGCCGCGAAGAGGCTGCCCGACCGGGTGAACTTGGGAAATCAGGAGCTCTGGCGCTGCTCGAACAGCGTGACGCCCACCGGCGGCAGCCCCACGACGCTCGCCATCACCTGGCAGAACGCGAGCCCGTGCGGGCCGAGCGCGGCGTCGGTCGGGGTCCAGGAGGCTCGCAGTTCGAGGTCGTCGGTGCGGGCCGGGCCGGAGATGTCGCCGAAGCGGGCCGAGGACGTCTCCGTGACCGTGCCGCCGAGCGCCTTCCACGAAGCGCCGGAGGCCTCCAGCGCGTCGGTGAGCCACGACCAGCCGACCGCGGGCAGGAACGGGTCCGTGGCGAGTTCCCGGTCGAGTTCGGCCCGGACGTACATGACCAGCCGCATCACGCCGTCCCAGCCTTCCTGGCCCTCCGGATCGTGCAGCAGAACCAGCCTGCCGGACGCCTCGACGTCGGCGGGTCCGGAGACCTCGCAGCTCAACGCGTACGACCACGGCGCGAGCCGCTGCGGCGCGCGCATCGTCTCCAGGCGGATCTCCGGGCGCGGCCGGACGGCTTGCAGCGCCGCGACGGCTTCGCGGAAGAGATCGGGCACTGGCGTCATCGCGGTCACGCACCGACTGTAGGGCGGCGACGCCCCGTTGCGGACGCAGGCGCGCCGAGCGAGACCCACCCGCGACCCGGCGGACGGCTCCGGGCGCCCTCCGTCCCTCCTGCCGTGGCCGCTCCCGCTGCGCCGTCGGCGAGGTCCTGCGCGGCGAGTGTGCGTGGTTGCGCGGCAGCCGGGCTGGTCGTGGCGTGTCGATGGTGAAGACGTCACCGATGCCGCATTGGTTGCCTCGCTCGCACCGAATGCCGCGCTGGAGTGCGGGGAACGCCACGCCAGTTGCTTCGCACGCAGCCGACGGCGCATCAGATGGGGTGCGCCGGATGCCTGAACGCTGCTTTGGATGCGCGGCACGCACCCAACCCCACGCGAGGCGCGCCCACCGCCACGTTGAATGCGTGCGGCGCAGCGAACACCACATTCGTTCCTCGCACGCAGTGAATGCCATGCCAAGTGCGTCGAATGCGGCGAATACAGCATTGAGGCTGGGCTGGCGTTGCCGAATCCGGTGCTGAGGCATACGGGATCCTCCAGCCGACACGGTCACCGGCAGCGGCCTCGGGGCTCATTGGGCACGGGGCGGCCCAGGACTGTCGGACCCGCGTGGGACCATGGGGGTCGTGCCTCAGGTTTCGTCCGCGCCCGTCGGCGCCCCGTCCGTTTCGCCCCGTCGCGCCCTGCCCGGCTCGGCTTTCCTCGCCGCCGCGCGCGGGGAGCGGCCCGCGCACGTCCCGGTGTGGTTCATGCGCCAGGCCGGCCGTTCGCTGCCGGAGTACCGCGCGCTGCGCGAGGGCGTCCCGATGCTCGACGCGTGCTTCGACCCGGAGATGCTCGCCGAGATCACGATGCAGCCCGTCCGCAGGCTCGGCGTCGACGCGGCGATCCTGTTCAGCGACATCGTGGTCCCGCTCAAGGCAGCCGGCCTTGACATCGACATCGTGCCCGGCACCGGCCCGGTCGTGGCCTCGCCGATCCGCGACGCGGAGGCGGTGCGCGCGCTGCCGAAGCTCGAACCGGAGCAGGTCGCGCAGGTTGCCGAGGGTGTTCGGCTGCTGGTGGACCGGCTCGGCGAGACGCCGCTGATCGGGTTCGCCGGAGCGCCGTTCACGCTGGCCAGCTACCTGATCGAGGGCGGCCCGAGCCGCAACCACGAGCACACCAAGGCCCTGATGCACTCGCAGCCCGAGGTCTGGCACGACCTCGCCGCGCGCCTGGCCGACATCGCCGCGACGTTCCTGCGCGCCCAGCTCGACGCGGGCGTCGACGCGGTGCAGCTGTTCGACTCGTGGGCCGGTGCGCTGTCCGAGCGCGACTACCGCGAGTTCGTGCTGCCGCATTCGGCCCGGGTGCTGGCGGTGGCAGGCGAGTACGAGGTGCCGCGAATCCACTTCGGCGTCGGCACCGGCGAGCTGCTCGGCGCGATGCGCGAGGCGGGCGCGGACGTCGTCGGCGTCGACTGGCGGATTCCGCTCGACGTCGCGGTCCGCCGGCTCGGCGGCAAGGTGTCGGTGCAGGGCAACCTCGACCCGGCGCTGCTGTACGCGTCGTGGCCGGTCCTGGAGGCCGAGGTGCGCCGGATCGTCGAGGAGGGCCGGGCGGCTCGCGGGCACGTGTTCAACCTCGGCCACGGCGTCCTGCCGGGGGTGGACCCGGAGGTGCTGAAGCGCGTCGTCGACCTGGTGCACTCGCTGTGAAACACGTCGCGGTCGTCGGCGGCGGGATCTCCGGGCTGGCCGCGGCGTACCGGTTGCGCCGGCTGCTCGGCGACCGGGTCACGATCACTGTTTTCGAGAGCACGGCCGCGATCGGCGGGAAACTGCGCACGGCGGAGGTCGGCGGAGTCAGCTACGACGTCGGAGCCGAAGCGTTCCTCGCCCGGCGGCCCGAGATGGTTTCGCTGGTCGAGGAGGTCGGTCTCGCCGATCGCCTGGTGCATCCGACGAAGGCGCGCGCCAAGATCCACGCGGGCGGTTCGGTGCAGAGCCTGCCGCCCGGCACCGTGATGGGAGTCCCGGCATCTGCGGATTCCGTCGCGGGCGTGCTGTCTGAAGACGGGCTGCGCGCGGTCGAGAAGGAACATTCGCTCGGCCCGGTCGAGCTGGGCGACGGTGACCTGCCGCTCGGGCCGCTGCTGCGCACGCGGTTCGGAGACGAGCTGGTGGACCGGCTGGTCGACCCGCTGCTGGGCGGCGTGTACGCGGGCGGGGCCGACGGTCTGGGCCTCCGCGCGACGATGCCCGGCTTGGCCAACGCGATCGAGGGCGGCGCGGGTTCGCTCACCGAGGCTGCTTCCTCGCTGCTGCCGAAAACACCGGGCACCGCACCGGTTTTCGGCAGTCTCGCCGGCGGGTTGCGAGGATTGCTCGACCGGCTGCTGGAGCTTTCCGGAGCTGAGCTGCGCACTTCGTCGACGATCCGCGCGCTCACGCGAACGCCGTCCGGCTGGCGTCTGGAGTTCGGTGCCGCCGCCCCTGCACACGCGCCCGCAGACAGTTCCGTGGACGCGGACGCCGTGCTGCTCGCGGTGCCCGCCCCGGCTGCGCGGAAGCTGCTCGACGGCGTCGCCCCGGCGGCTTCCACCGCGTTCGGTGAGGTCGAACTGGCGTCGATGGCAGTCGTCGCGTTCGCGTTCCCGCCGGGCACCGAGCTGCCCGACGCGTCCGGAATCCTCATCGGCGCGGGGGAGCGGGACGCGGAAGGCGTGCCGTACGCGTCGAAGGCGTTCACGTTCTCGTCGAACAAGTGGGCGCACTTCGGCGGCCCCGGCCCGGTGCTGGTGCGCGGTTCGGTCGGCCGGTTCGGCGAGCCCGGCGCGTTGAACGGCGACGACGATTCGCTGGTCGCGGCGGTCCGCGCGGATCTGGCCCGGCTCGCCGGGGTCACCGCGAAGCCGATCGACACCCTGGTGACGCGCTGGGGCGGCGGCCTCCCGCAATACGGCACCGGGCACTTGGAGCGGGTGACCCGGATCGAGGCCGCGGTGGCGGACATCCCAGGCTTGGCCGTGGCGGGCGCCACGCTGCACGGCGTCGGCCTGCCGGCCTGCGTGGCCACGGCCGATGCCGCCGCCCAGCGGATCGCGGAGCAGCTCTTCGTGTGACGGAGCCCCATGGCGATCGCCGCGGCGGCAGTGCCAGGATGGAGCTATGGCGCGGCTGAATTACAACGAACTCAACGACACGATCCGCTACACCACGTGGTCGGTCTTCCGGATCGAACCGGGGAAGTTGGGGGAGGACCGCGGCGCCGCGGGCCGCGAGACGGCCGAGTACCTCGACGGGCTCGAGGCCAAGGGCGTCGTCGTCCGGGGCGTGTACGACGTGTCCGGCCTTCGTGCCGACGCGGACTACATGATCTGGTGGCACGCCGAGGAGATCGAGCAGGTCCAGGCCGCCTACACCGGCTTCCGGCGCACGCCGCTCGGCCGCGCGTCCACGCCGGTCTGGAGCCAGACCGCGCTGCACCGGCCCGCCGAGTTCAACAAGAGCCACGTGCCCGCGTTCCTGGCCGGCGAGGAGGCGCGCAAGTACATCTGCGTGTACCCGTTCGTCCGGTCCTACGACTGGTACCTGCTGCCCGACGAGGAACGCCGCAAGATGCTGGCGGACCACGGCAAGGAAGCGCGGGACTACCCGGACGTGCGTGCCAACACCGTCGCGTCGTTCGCGCTCGGCGACTACGAGTGGATCCTCGCCTTCGAGGCCGACGAACTGCACCGGATCGTCGACCTGATGCGCCACCTGCGCAACACCGAGGCCCGTCGCCACGTGCGCGTCGAGATCCCGTTCTACACCGGCACGAAGGTGCCGCCCGCCGAACTCGTCGCGGCTCTGCCGTAACCGCCGGTGCAGGACGTACTCGCCGGGGCCTGGCAGTCGCTCGCCGGGGAACCGCTGCCCGCCGTGTCCTTGGCCGGCGACGAATCCGTGCTGCCCGGGCACTTCCGGGTCCCCGCCATGGCGACCGCCAGCATCGCCGCGGCCACGCTGTCCGCCGGCGAACTGCTCCGCCTGCGCGGCATCGACCCCGGCACCGTGTCGGTCGACACCCGGCACGCCGCGGCCGCGTTCCGCAGCGAGCAACTGCTGCGCATCGACGGCGAGCCCGCGCCGAGCCCGTGGGGCCCTATCGCGGGCGACTACCGCGCCGCCGACGGCTGGATCAAGCTGCACTGCAACACCTCACGGCATGAAGCGGCGGTCTGCTGGGCGCTCGGCGTCCCGGCGACCCGCGAAGCGGTGACCAAAACCGTGGCCGCGAAGTCCATGGCAGAGGTCGAATCCGCCGTGGTGACCGCGGGCGGCGCGGCAGCGTTGATGCGCTCGCGCGAAGACTGGCTGGCGCATCCGCAAGGCCAGGCCGTCGCGGAACTGCCCCTGGTCGAGTTGGACCGAATCGGCGACGCGCCAAAGCGCACGCTGTTCGACTCGGACCGCCCGATGGGCGGCGTCCGCGTCCTGGAGCTGACCCACGTGCTCGCCGGCCCCGTCGCAGGCCGCGTGCTGGCGGCGCACGGCGCGAACGTGCTGCACGTCGGCGCCGCGCACCTGCCGAGGATCCCCATGCTGACCATGGACACCGGCCAGGGCAAACGCTCCGCCTTCGTCGCGCTCGACACCGAGGGCGGCCGCGCGAAGCTGAAGAAGCTCATCGCCCGCGCGGACGTCCTGGTCCAGTCGTTCCGCCCCGGCGCACTCGCCCGGATCGGCCTCGGCCCGGAACAACTCGCCGAACTGCGCCCCGGCCTCGTGGTGGCGGACCTCTCGGCGTACGGCTGGACCGGCCCGTGGGCCCGCCGCCGCGGCTTCGACAGCCTCGTGCAGATGTCGTCCGGCATCGCCGAGGAATACGCCACCGACGCTCCGGCGCCGCTGCCCGCACAGGCACTCGACCACGCGACCGGCTGGCTGACCGCCGCCGCGATCATGACGGCCATCCGCCGCACGGTCACCGACGGCGGCAGCTGGCACGCCCGCCTCTCCCTCGCCGGCACCGGACGGTGGCTGGATTCCTTGGGCCGCAAGGATCCGACACCGTCCGAAGTGGACTACACGGACGCGCTCGAGACGGTCGACAGCGACTTCGGCCAGATGACCCGGGTGCGGATGGCCGGAGAACTGCCGGGTGCGCAGCCGCATTGGGACCACCCGTCGCACAAGCCTGGCGCGGATACGGCGGTGTGGTCGCCGGTTGTGCCGCAGCCAGTTCCGTGAGCACAGCTGGTTTCGCGGGCGCTGTCGGTTCCGCGAGCGCAGCCGTTTCGTGAGCGCCGTGCGAGTCCGGTGAGCGCAACCAGTTCAGCGAGTTGCCACCGGACGGTGGGAGCCGCACCGGCCCGGTGGGCACCGCCGGTCTCGTGCGCGCAGGCAGGTCCGCGGATGCCCTGGCCCGCCAGCGCCGCGGCGGTTTCGTGCGTTCAGCCAGTCCCGTGAGCGCTGCCGATCCCGCAAGCACCCGGTCTGCGAGCGTCCCGGCCTGCGAGCACCGCGCCGATCTGCAAGCACCGCCAGTCCTGCAGGCACCGCGCCGGTCACCAGCCTCGCGAATCCCACCAGCCAACGCCGCTCGCGCCACACCGGCTAAATCGGCATAAGCCCTCCCGCGATCCGCTTGTCCGGATAAGCCGCCAGCCCGCCCAACGCGACAAGCTCGGCCGGTCCTGAATTACGGCCCCCAGCACCCTGCTGTTCGGCCTGGGCGAGCACCGTCGCCCCAGCGGTCGTCGGCGGCAGCGACTTGACCGTCCGCTCGCCGAACGTCTTGGTGATCCGCTGACTGCCGACCAGACAGAGCCAGAGCGTCAGCCCGGTCTCGATGAAAACAAGCAGCACCATGACGTTCAGGTGAGACCGGCCGACGTCGTAGACCAGCCGCGCCACGCCGATCGCCAGCACGACCACGGCGATCGCGGTCAGCGTGTACCCGAGGCTCGTCAACGGCCTGCGCCGGCTGACCAGCCGCCGCTGGACCAGATCGGTTTCGAGCGTCCGTATCGCAGCCTTGACCGCCGAGGACCGCGCGATCCACGACGCCAGGAGACCTCGACCGGCCGCCTGGTGCACGGCTTGCTCGACCGGCGGCGACGCCGGTGGCGGACCGGCGGCGGCGACCTCGCCCAGCGGCCCGACCTGCAGCTGGCCGCGCGAGAGCAGTGCCGCGATCGCGGTTTCCACCACCCGAGGCCGCCCGTCGGCCAAGTACGCGACGTCGTAGGCATCGCGCGGCACGGCGGCCGACTCCGGCGCGGACGCCTGCGTGGCCAGGTTGTTCTTGCCCATGGCCAGAATGCTCAACACGCCCACGGCGGTGGCCGCGTAGACGAGATAGATCGGGCTCAAGGCAGCCCAGAATCCGTTCACGACAGGTTCCCTCCCTCCCGGTCCGGCAGAGATTGGACAACACCGCCGTAACCAGACATGTCGTCAGCGTAACCAGCACCACCGACAAAACCGGAACGGGCTCAGCGGCGAAACCATCTGCGCCGGGGTTTGGGCAGGTCACCGCGGGCGACGAGCCACTCCGCGAACGCGTCGGCATACTCGCGCGCCCGGATCGAAGTCGTCTTCGGACGCTCCGCCGCGTAGGCGTCGAACAACGGCCGATACCGCGAGCCGAGCGTCTCAGGCAGGTCCGGTCGCAGGTACGCCACCAGTCGTCGCCGCTTGGCGAGCAGGACGTCGGCCTCGATGCGCAACCTCGAGGCATCGAAGCCGGACGGTGCTTCGGCTCCGGTCAACAGGCTGTCCAGCAACGCAGCCTGCCGAGCAGCCAATTCTTCCCGGCTCACAGCGTCACCGCGGTCCGCAACGCGACCAGTTCGGCAGCGAGTTCGGAATCGGTGGGGTAGTCGTCGTCGCGTTCCAGAAGAACACCCGGCGGGTCCGTGCGCCGACGCAGTTCGGAGAGCAGATCCAGCACCTCCGGCAGCACCGGATGCGCGTGCGTGTCGTGATAAACCCCGTCGCGCTCCACGCCGCCCGCCATGTGCACGTACGCCAGCCGCTCCCACGGAATCCCGTCCAGGAACGCCACCGGATCGGTGCCCACGTTGCGCGCGTTCGCGTACAGATTCGCGACGTCGATGATCAGCAGACAGCCGGTCCGTTCGGTCAGCTCGGTGAGGAATTGTTCCTCGGTCAGCTCGCTTTCCGGCCATTCCAGCAGCGCGGCGATGTTCTCCAGCGCCAACGGCACGTCCACAATGGACTGAGCGAGCCGGACGTTGTCCACCAGCACGTCCAGCGCCTCGCGAGTGCGCGGCAGCGGCATCAGATGCCCGGAATCGAGCCCGCCCGCGCGGACGAAGCACACGTGGTCGCTGGCCAACGGCGCGTCGAGGACCCGCGCCAGCTCGGCCAGATGCTCCACCCGCGCGGTGTCCAGCGGCTCGGCCCCGCCCAGCGACAGCGACACCGCGTGCGGCAGTACCGGCATCCCGCGATCCTTCAGCGCCAGCAGGCTTTCCGGCAGATGCGGGGCGTGCAGGTTCTCCGCGACCACCTCGACCCAGTCGACGCCCGGCAGCCGCGCGATTGACAGGTCCAGTTCCGGCCGCCAGCCGATGCCGATCCCCAGCCGGTCAGCCACCGCACCCACCTCCGCCTCCGCATCCGCCGCCACCGCCGCAGGACGATCCGCCGCCGGACGAGCTTCCCGCGCCGCTTTTCAGCGCCAAGCTTGTCGCATGGTCCGGATACAGCGCGAACCCGCCCAGCGCGACCAGTGAAGCAGCCCCGGCGAGCAGCGCGCCGGACTGTGCCCGCCGGGCCGCCGGATCGGTCCGCACCGCGGCGACCATCGCTCGCCCGGCCTTGGTCAGCTGGACTTTCGGCCGCTTGCGACTGGTCACCGCCAGTACCAGGAGAATCGCGGTGACCGCCAGCAGCACCGTCAGCCCGCCGGTCGGCCGGTGCAGTGCAGAGCCGTTCGCCCAGCGCGCCAGACCGACCAGGAGCAGAGCGACGTAGACGAGAACCACGCCCGTCGCGAAGCGGGCGGAAGCGACCGCGACCAGACCGCGCTGGCGGAGGTCGTTCCCGATGCTCCGCACCGGCGCGGAAACCGCTTCCGCCGTACGCAGCGTCGCGGCCGTCCGGGGCCGATTCCGCACGGCCTCGTAGACCGCCTGTTCAACCGGCCCCGTCGGCGCTCCGGAGACAGCGGTGAGCTGGCCCCTGGTGTCGACCCGCAGCAACCCGCGCTCGATCAGCGCCGCGATCGCCGTGTCGACTGTGCGGTGGTGCCCGCCAGCGAGGTAGGCGACTTGATAGACGTCGAGCGGCCGGTGCACGTCCGCAGGTGCTTTCGGCCCGACTCGCGGCCAGGCCAGTTGCACCACCAGCGTCAAAGCCAGTGCCGCTCCGTAGATCGCCAGGAACTGCGGGCCGGAGATCCCCCACGGTTCATGCACGGCGTCTCCCTCCTCGGTCCGGATACCCTGCTGACGCCCGGACCGCGCCGTTCGTTGCGTCTATCCGCCGCAGCCGCCCCCGCCGCCGCAACTGCTGCCTCCGCCGCACGAAGACCCGCTGCTGCACGAGGAACCGCTGCTGCACGACGATCCGCCGCTCGATCCGCCGCCTCCGCCCCAGGTCGTTCCGCCGCCGCTGAGCAGCGCCGTGCTCATCTCGTCGTCCGGATACAGCGCGATCCCGCCGAGCGCGACCACCGCCGCGGCCCCGACGAGCACTGCTCCGCCGCCGTTGCCGCTTGTGGAGGCGAACTCCTCAGGCCGCTCCTGCGCGGCTTTCGCGTCTTCGCGGGCCCGCACCACGATCGCGTGGCCCGCGTCCGTCGCCCGGGAAGTCTGCGTGCCCTTTCGGGACGTATAAGCGATCAGTGTCAGAATCCCAGCCACGAAGAGCAGCCCGATCAGGCCGCCGATCGGCCGGTCCAGCTGCGCTCCGTTGACCGCGCGCACGATGCCGATCAGCAACAGTGCTGCGTACACCGCCACAACGCCGATGCGGAAGCGGTCCAGTCCGTCGCCGACGGTCACCAGCCCGCGCCGCTCGAGGTCTTCGCGGATCTTGTCCACTTCCGCCCGGACCACCGGCAACCTGCGCACTGTGGCAACGGTCGCCGTGCCGCCCTGCGCGGCGTCGTGCACCGCGCGTTCCAGCCTCTTGCGAGACGGCCGCTTTCCGATCGCGCTCAGCTTGCCTTTGCTGCTCACGCGCAGCAGTTCTTGCTCCAGCAGCGTCGCGATCGCGGTGTCGACCGTGCGGTCCGAGCCGCCGGCCAGGAAAGCGAGCTGGTAGACGTCCGGTCGCAGCGGTGCCTCGACCGCGGCGGGCGCGTTCCGCTGCCGCGACCGCGCGATTGACGGCCAGCTCAACTGGACCAGCAGCACGACCGCCAGCGCCAGGCCGTAGATCAGCAGGAATTGCGGGCCGGAAATGCCCCACGGTTCGTCCACGGTTTCCCCTCTTTTCCGCGTTGCCGGAACCCTAACCGGCCCGGTGCCGGAGGCTGTCGGCAGAACTGACGCGGCTGATGTCCGATTCGTTCCCGGCTCAGCTGTTCCCGCCGCCGCAGCCCCCGCCGCCTCCTCCGCACCCGCTGCCGCAGCCGGACCCGCATCCCGAACCGCCGCACCCGGATCCGCAGCCCACCCCGCCGCAGCCGGAACCGCAACCCGCTCCCGCGGCCCAGTACCCGCCTGCTCCGGCGAACCCGCCCGTGACGCCGGTACCCGCGACAGCCGCCCGTGCCTGCCGAGTCGCCGGGAGGCCGCGAAGCAGCGCGACCCGCAGTTCGCGATCCGGATGATTCGAAAGCCCGCCGACCGCAACGCTGCCCGTCAAGCCGCTGATGAGGCTCTGGTCCGGCCACGCCGCTTCAGCAGCCTCGCGTCCGGCATCGGTCGGCCGGGTCCACCGGGCAGCCCGGCGACGGGACAGCGCGGCGAACGCGAACCACCCCGGCAGCAGAAGCGAAATCAGCACAAAGCCGTTCAGCCCGCCGACGAACGCCGCCACCCCGGCCGCTGTCAGCACCGCCTCTTCGATCGCGGTCCACTTCCACGCCCGTTGCAGCGCCTGGCCGTCGACGAGCAGACCGCGCTTGGTCAGGTCGTCGACCAGCTCGCGGACCGCATCGCCCCAGACGAGACCGCGCAACACCGTCGCGATCCCGACCCCCGTACCGGCCAGCTCAGCGGCTTCCCGGCTCAGATCGTCGGACGGTTCGGTCGGCGTGCGATACAGCCGTCCCACGGAATCCGCCCGCAGCTGCTCCCGCTCCAGCATCGAGGTGACCGTCGTTTCGGCGACGCGGATCGGGCCGTTCGTCAGCAACGCGACCTGTGCCGCGGACGTCAGCCGGGTTTCGGGATGCCTGCCGCGGCGCAACCGGGCGGCGGTGCGCAGCCCGAGCCACCAGCAGACCAGCGCCAGCACCAGGATCAGCGCGGCCGGCATCGCGCGTTCGATCGTCCACTCCATCACGGACCCCCTCCGGATGAACAATCCACGCTACCTGCCCCGCCGGGGTTGCCGCCGGACGAAAAACCGCCCTCCCCGGGACGGGAAGGGCGGTCTTGGGGGACCCGGGCGTCAGTCGCCGGATTCCTCGACGAGCTTCAGGGAAATCGAGTTGATGCAGTAGCGCTGGTCCGTGGGGGTGGCGTAGCCCTCGCCCTCGAACACGTGCCCGAGGTGGCTGTGGCACGAGGCGCACAACACCTCGATGCGCCGCATGCCCATGGTGCGGTCCTCGCGCAGCAGCACCGCGTCCGAGTCCGCCGGGTCGTAGAACGACGGCCAGCCGCAGTGGCTTTCGAACTTCGTGTCGCTGCGGAACAGCTCCGCGCCGCAAGCCCGGCACTCGTACACGCCGGTGGTCTTGGTGTCGGTGTACTCGCCGGTGAACGGCCGTTCGGTGCCGGCTTGCCGGAGCACCGCGTACTCCTCGGGGCCCAGCTGCTCCCGCCATTCCTGGTCGGACTTCACCACGCGGGGAGTGGTGCCGACGACGGGTTTCATACCTTTCACCCTTCCCACGTTACCTGGAGAGAAAAGCGACCGTGTGCAGCGCGATGTCCCAGGCGGTGACCAGCAGCCCGAGCACGATCAGCACCACGACCAGCGCGGACACCCAGTAGCGGAGCCCGCCGGTGCGGCTGCTGGACTCGGCGAAGTCGGCGACCTGGTCCAGGCACGCCTCGACGGTGAAAGTCGGCCCGGTGCGCTCCATCCGGTCGAGATGAGCGGCGAACGCACGGGCCTCCGGGTCGTACGGATCCAGCCCGACCAGATCCTCGTGGAACCGAGGATTCCAGCCCGGCGGCAGAGCTCCGTTCTCGGCCATGCCTCAACGGTAGGCTATTCGCCCCGCCGGACCCACCTCTGCGGCGAGTGTCACTGCGCGGAGGAACTCGCTAGGTGCCCGAGGCCGGAGCATCCACCTTGGTGTTGCTGTCGATGCGCATCTGCCCGCCGATGATGACGATGTGATAGGGACGGCGAACGCCGTTGAGTTCCATCGTCAGATCCAGCGAGCCGTCGGGGTTGGGGGAGCCCAGAGCGCGAGCGCTCCGGTACCCCTGAACCTTGTGGCTGTCGTCGTCCGCCCAATAGGCCGCGTAAGCCTCTTGCGAGCCGTAGACCGCTTGCGCCGCAGGCGTCAGCAAGTTCCAGCCTTGGCCGGGGGCCGGATAATAACTGTCGGTGAGAAAGCGGCCAGCCGCACCGTAATCGGTGATCTTGCCTTCCGACGGGGTTTTGCCCAGACCCGCGGGGCTGGCGGAGCTGCTGGGCGCGTTGCTGGGCGAAGCGGTCTGGCTCGCGGGCGGCTGGTTGCCCGGCGGCTGCGCATTCGAACCCCCGCTCGTGCCCCGGCTGTTGCTCAGCACCAGGAACACCACCAACGCCACCACGACAACCGCCGCGGCCCCGCCGACGAGGAGCGCCATCTTCTTCTTCCGCGCCGCAGCAGGCGAAACCCGCTCGCCCGACCCGGCACCGGAGTAGTTAGGCGCAGCAGCCGTAGGCGAAGGCCGCACCGCAGGCTGCGCACGCGGCGGAGTGTTCGGCGGGGGAGCGGGACGCGAAGGCGCGTTCATCGGCATGAACGCCGCAGTCGGCGTCCGCGGCGGGTTCGACGGAGCCTTCGGTGCGGCCGCGGCAGCGGCCGCCGGAGCGCCGGAACGTGCCCACGGCGGCCGGGATCCATTGCTCCCCGGACCGCGATTCCCCGACAGCAACTGCTGCGGCGCGGCCGGTTCCCCGGTCGCCAGCGACGCCAGCCGCTCGCGTGCCTCGGCCATGCTCGGCCGCTCGGAAGCCTCGCTGCGCAGCAGGCTCATCAGCAACGCGGTCGCCGGACCGGCCTGCGTCGGCGGATTGACCTGGCCGTTTGCCGCCGCGTACAGCAGCGCGAGCTGGTTCGTGGTGTTGCCGTACGGCGTCTGTCCCTCGATCGCCTGGTACAGCGTCGCGCCGAGGGCGAAGACGTCGGAGCTGGGCACTGGGTCGGCACCGCGGGCCAGCTCGGGCGCGAGGTACGCCGGGGTGCCGCCGATGAGGCCGGTCTGGGTGAGCGTCATGTCGCCGGCCGCGCGGGAGATGCCGAAGTCGGTGATCTTCGCGGTGCCGGTTTCGTCGATCAGGATGTTGCCGGGCTTGACGTCCCGGTGCACGATCCCGGCGCGGTGCGCGGCCACGAGCGCCGCGGCGACCTGCTCGCCGATCCGTGCGACCTGGCCGACCGGCAGCGTGCCCTGGTCGGACAGCACCGCGGACAGGCTCGGGCCGTTGAGGTACTCCATGACGAGACACGGGTCGCCGCCGTGCTCGGCGACGTCGAACACGACGATCGCGTTGGGGTGCTGGAAGCGGGCGGCGTTCTTCGCCTCGCGCATGGCGCGCTGGCGCATGTTGTCGCGTTCGGCCTCGGAGACGCCCGGCTGCGGCAGGATCTGCTTGATCGCCACGGACCGCTCCAGGCGCACGTCGACGGCACGCCACACCACGCCCATGGCACCGCTACCAATGTGCTCGACAAGGCGGTAGTGCCCCGCGATCAGCTGCCCGGTGTCGATGACGCCCGCTCCTGACGAAAGTCCCGTGATCGTGTTCGTGCGCAGCACGGATGCCCCTCGCGCACCCGGACGAGTGTAGCGGTCGGAAGTACCTGCCCGCCGTCAGCCAGCCGGTGCCGACGGCACGGGAGCCTCCGGCTCGGCGGCTGGGACGCGCTTCCTCAGCACTCGCACCAATCCTGCCGCGCCGAGCGCCGCGAAGACCGCGTAGCAGGCCAGCAGAGCGGGCGGCGTGTCGCCGGTCAGCGCGTCCGCGAAAACGACCACCGCGATGGTCCCGGGGACGCTGCCGAGCGCCGTTCCGGCAAGGTACGGAAGGAGTTTCACGGACGAAACGCCGCACAAGTAGTTCATCACCGAAAACGGGACGACCGGGATCAACCGCAGCGATGTGATGGCGAGCACGCCGCCGTCGGAGAGCCGGTCGTTGACGGCCCGCACCGGCGCGCGGTGGAGGTGCCGGAGGATCAAGTCCCGGCCGAGCAGCCGCGCCAGCCCGTACGCCAGCGCGGCGGCGATCGTGGTGGCCGCCAACGCGATCAACACTCCCGCGACGCTCCCGACGAGCAACCCGGCGGCCAGATTGAACACGGTGCGCGGAATCGGCGCGACGGTGAGCAACGAGTAAGCCACGAGGAGTACCAGCGGAGTCATCGATCCGGTCGCCGCGGCCCACGTGCGCAACTGCGCCGGACCCGGGATCGGCAGCCACAGCGCGGCGGCGCCGAGAAGAGCTAGCACGACCAGGGCGACGATCAGCTTGGTTCTCCCGGACACCCCGCCACGGTACGGCACTCGCGGCTACGGTGGCCGCATGGCCAAAAACGGCGATCCGGTCGAATACCAGGTGGGGGAGCGCACCGTCCGGGTGTCGAGCCCGGACAAGGTCTATTTCCCCGAACGCGGCATCACGAAGCGGCAAGTCGTCGAGTACTACCTCTCGGTGGCCGAGCCGTTGTTGCGGGCGATCGGCGAGCGGCCGACCACGTTGAAACGCTACGTCGACGGAGTCACCGGCGAGTGGTTCTACGCCAAGCGCGTGCCCAAGGGCGCGCCGGACTGGCTGGAAACCGCGCGGATCGCCTTCCCGTCCGGCCGTACCGCCGACGAGGTCTGCCCGACCGAACCCGCGGTGTTCGCCTGGGCGGCCAACCTCGGCACCTTCGACTTCCACCCGTGGCCGGTGCGCCGGTCCGACGTCGACCACCCGGACGAACTGCGGATCGACGTCGACCCGCCGGAGCGCGCCGGGTTCGCCGACGCGGTCGAGGTCGCCGGCGTGGTCCGCGAGGTGCTCTCCGACGCCGGGCTCACCGGCTACCCGAAGACCTCCGGCGGCCGCGGCGTCCACGTCCTCGTGCGGATCCGCCCGGAATGGGACTTCATCGCGGTGCGGCACGCGGTGATCGCGCTCGGCCGCGAGGTCGAACGGCGGATCCCGGACAAGGCGACGGTGTCCTGGTGGAAGGAGGAACGCGGCGGCCGCGTCTTCCTCGACTACAACCAGGCGGCGCGGGACCGGACGGTCGCGTCGTCCTGGTCGGTGCGCGGCACCCCTCGCGCGACCGTCTCGACGCCGCTCACCTGGGATTTACTGACCGACGTCGATCCAGACGACTTCGACGTGCTGACCGTCCCCGACTTCCTCGCCAAGCACGGCGACCTGCACGCGCCGATGGACGAGACGGCGTTCGGCCTCGAGACGCTGCTGGAGTGGTACGAGCGCGACGACCGCGACCTCGGCGGCGCGGAGCTGCCGTACCCGCCGGACTACCCCAAGATGCCCGGCGAACCGAAGCGAGTGCAGCCGAGCAAGGCCCGATCCGACCAGGCGTGATCGTCCGATTGCCGGGTGTGATCACTCTGGGTGATCAACATTGCGGGGAATTTCTGTGATGTTTCCGCAGGTCGTACCGATTTTTCCGAGGTCGATTACCATGGGGCGCGCTGCTGACTGGTAACGCGCCGGGGTCGAGGTGCGACTATTGCCGGGGCCGTAGGGGGGCCAGGCCTCGGAGGAGGGAGACGTCGTGGACGACCTGATCGCGTTCCTCGCCGCGCGCGTCGGACAGCGGCAGGCGCTGATCATGCAGGCGGTGCAGAAGGGCAAGGCCGGCGAGCCGCTGAACCGCGGAGAGGCCAAGGTCGGGCTGGAGGAGCGGGTCCGTTCGCTCGGCGATCTTGAGCTCGACGTGGTCAATCAGATGATCAACGAGATCGAGGCGACCCGGCGGATCATGCTCGCCCATCGGACCACGGTGTCGGAGAAGGTGCCCGGGTTTCCGTTGTACGGCAGTGAGTATTGGTGTGAGACCTGTCATGTGCCTGCGGACGAGGCTGGGTCCAATTGGTGTTTGACGTTGCGGTTGCTGGCGTTGCCGTATGCGGAGCATCCGGATTACAGCGAGCGGTGGAGGCCGTAGGGGGCGGCTCGTCGCCTGGCGGCGACATTGCGCACGGTGGTTGCGTGGGGCACCCCGAAGCTGATTGTGACGACGGACGGCGGGTGCTTGTCA
>NZ_JBHZAG010000128.1:0-19733 GCF_042754125.1 Amycolatopsis sp. NPDC059235 | reverse complement strand
GCACCTCGGGTCCGGCTCCACGCCGCGGTTTTCCATCCCCGGGGGTCGGCGGCCCCCCGAAACCCCCCCCCGGGCCGCCCGCCCGGCCGGCGCGCCCGCCCCGGTGAGGCGAGAACGTCCGGTCAGGCGACCCGGCGCGCGCCCACGTACTGGCTCTGCAGCGGCGAGATCTTGACGACGTCGCCGGTGGTCGGCGCGTGCACCATCATCCCGTTGCCGATGTACATGCCCACGTGCGAAACCGGCGTGTAGTAGAACACCAGGTCGCCGGGCTGGAGCTGGCTGCGCGGGACCGGCGTGCCGGTCTGGCTCTGCGCCTGGCTCGAACGCGGCAGCGAGACGCCCGCCTGCTTGTAGGCCCACAGCATGAGCCCGGAGCAGTCGTACGAACTCGGCCCGGTGGCGCCCCACTCGTAGGGCTTGCCCCGCTGGCTCAGCGCGGCCTGGACCGCGGCCGCCGCGGCCGGGCCCGCGTTCGCGAGGTCCACCGAGATGTCGCCGCCGGTGTCCTTCTGCGCGTTCCGGTCCGCCTGGCTCAGGCCCGCCGTGGTCTTCTTCAGCTCGGCGACCTGGTCGTCGAGCGTCTTCTTCTTGGCCGTGATGTCTTCGGTCAGCTTCGCCGCCGCGTCGCGCGCCGCGGTGGCCCGCTGCGCGGCGTCGGCGGCCAGCTTCTCGGCGGCCTTGGCCTGGTCGACCGCGCCCTGGAGCTTCTCGAGCGCGGTGGCCTTCTGCGACGCGATCTGGTCCAGCGCCGCCGAACGGTCGAGGAACTCCTGCGTCGACGTGCCCGCCAGCAGCGCGGACAGCTTGTTCATCTGCACGCCGGACAGGAACGACGCGTTCGCGAACTTGTCGACGTCGACCTTGTACTTCTTCTCGTTCTCGGCGGCCTGCGCGGAGAGGTTGTGGGCGTTGCCCACGTCTCCGTTGGCCTTGTCGAGGTCGCCTTGGCGTGCGGACAGGTCGTCTTTGGCTTTGAGGAGGTCCTCGTTCGCCTTCTCCGCCTGCGCCGCGAGGTCGCGGTACTTGGCGAGAGCGTCCGAACCGGAGTCCGGCGGGGCCTGGAGGACGGGGAGGGGGGAAGCGGCTGCGGTGCCCGCTGGCTGCGCCGCGGTGACGATTGCGATCACCGAGGCGGCCGCGAGGGCGCCTGACACCACGCGCTTGACTGGATGCGACTGCACGGCCGCGCGGGTCTCCTTTGCTCGTCGGGCCGCCGTGGCCGGAACCCCGGCGCGGAAGAGGTCGGGGGCCCTCTTCGCGCACGCTGCCCGTCCGCGTTCCGGCCGTCGTGTTCCACAACAGCTTTTCCGCGCACGGTGGTTGGTTCCAGTCCTGACTCCCCGACAAAGCCGAACCGGCGGCGATCCCGCGTCGCCGTCGTCCGACAGCTGCCTGGCGCGAGATCTCGGCCAGGTTACGAAAAGACCGTCGGCGCGTCCACCGGGCCCCCCGTAAAAACTCTCCGTAGTCCGGTGAAACACCATCGGACCAGCACGGCAGTTCAATGTGACTTAGACCACACGCTGTGGCAGCACAAACGGCTCCCTCCGTTACTTACCGTTCACCGCACCGAGGCGACCGCTCGGCGAGCCAGTGTCACCCACTGGTGTCACGCCGACCTACTGTCTGTCTCCGGAACCAGGCGCAGCCGCGGCACCATCCCCGCCTCGGCGAGCGCGTCGACAGCTCGCCGCTCGTCCGCGTCCCAGACGAGGCCGACCGGCGGCCCGAGCAGCACGCTGACCACGCAATCGGCACACGCCGCCCCGCGCACCGCACACCGGTCGCAATCGACGACGAACGTGTCGATGTCCTCGACCGCGACGTCCACCGCACCGGCCGGCCGCCGCTCTTCCTGGTGGGAGGTAACGGGTTTCGCCCGCTTCGCGCTTCGCGACGCGCCTGAGTGGCGCGCCGAACGCCGGGGCCGGGCAAGGTCGGCGTGATCGCCCGCACCCGTCGAGCCCTCCGGACCCGGCCGCGCTTGCTCTCGCGCGGCCAGCGAGCCCGCGGGATCCGCTCCGGTCCTCAGCCGCGCCTCCGCCTCTCGCTCGGTGCCGGGCAGCCGTGCGTGCTGACAGCCGAGCGAGCCCGCAGCAGCCGCTCCTGCCTCCGACACTCCAGCAGCACCCGTCAGCCGCCCTCGCTCGCCGCCAAGCGAACACGCGGCAACCGCCGTTCCTTCTACTCCCGGCGGCACTCCCGGACTGATCTCCTCGCCCGGCCGCCGCAAAGCAACAGCCGCCCCGTCCAGGCTCCCGCCGGAACCAGCTGAAACGCCGCTTTCCCGGCGCGCCTCCAGATCCCGGTCCCGAGTCTCCGCCGTGGCCGGATTCACCCCAGTGGCAAGACTCACCGCCGAACCCACCCCGCTCGGGTGACCTTCCCGGTCCGGCGGCCGGGACCGCACAGCCGCGACGCCCTCGGCGCCGCCGTCCAGATCCCCCGGACCCGCCGCGAAGCGGACTTCCCCGCTAACGCCAGCCGAGTTCCCCGCACGCATGCCGGAACCTGCCCCGAACCGCTTCTGCTCGCCCATCGCCGTGCCTCCATACCTCGCGAGGCCCCGGACCGGTTCCGGGAATCGCCTCGGGAACAAACGGTAGGAAGCACCACCGACAATTTCCGGGGCCCGCGAGCCGGGCAGGCTCAGACTCGACCCAATCGGCTGACGAGCACCGCGGACGGAGCGGGGTGCGCACCGGCCGCTCGGACCGAGTCCGCGACCGCCCGGTCGGACGTCGCGACGACCATCGGACGGCCCTTCGGCTCGGCCGCGACCAAGGACCGGATCACGTCGTCGGCGAGCACGCCACGCTCGGAGAACAGCACTCGCACCCCGCGCGGCACCGCGGCGGGCACCGACAGCACACCGGCCCCGTCGAACACCACCGTGACCTCCGCCGACGTGCGCGCCGCCAGCGCCGAAAGCTGATGCACCAGCCGGTCTCGCTGGTCGGCCAGCGCCAGCTCCGGATAACCCGTTTTGGTGACGTTGTAGCCGTCCACGATGAGATGGACGTTCGGCAGCGCCAGATGCCGGTCGAGCGCCGTGACGTCCTGGATCCGCCCGCCAGGGCCGAGCCCGGACCGCGCGCCGCTCACCATGTCGGCAGGACGCGCGCCGCGGTCGCCCAAGGCCAGTTCACGACGCAGGCCGTGCACGGCGCCGTCGATCGTGTCCACCAGCAACGCCAGCCGGACCTCGTCGGCCTCTCGAGCCTCGCGCGCCGATTGCCGCGCCATCTCCGCGTCCGCGACCGCCCGTTCAGCGCGGGCGCGTTCGGAGGCGACCCGACGCCGCTCCCGGTCGAGCTGCACGTTCAGCGTCTCGATCTCGCGTTCCCGCGTCGCGCCCCCGTCGGCCAGCTCGGTCCGCGCCGTCTCGGCCGCGTCCTTGGCCTGCCGCAGCAGCACGCCCTGCTCACGCAGCCGGCGCAGCAGCTTCTCGACCTCGGCCTCGCGTTCCCCGCGCACGCTCTCGACCGCCCCGCGCGCCTCTTCCAGCTCGGCCCGCAGCTCGGCGATTTCGACTTCCAGCCGCTGATTCCGCGCCAACGCCGCGTCCCGCTCAGCGCGCAACGCCGTTTCCTCGGCGTTCTTCGCGACCAGCCGCACGCGTCCGGCCGCACCGGATTCACCGAGCAGCACCGCGGCGGCCGCGGCCGCGACCGAGTCCGAAACGTTCGGGTCCAGCGCGTCTGTCCGGTGCTCCCGCAGCCACTCCAGGACCGCGGTACGGAACTGCGCGGAATCCCCCAACGCGGTCAGCAGCGCGGTGCCGCCGAGCTTCGCGCGCTTGGCCGGAGCGAACTTCGCGACCGGCCGCAACTGCCTCGGCACGTCCGCGACCGGCAGTTTCGCCACCGCGGCCGCGGCCAGTTCGGCGATGCGCTCGCGCACCGCCTCCGGCAGGCTCGTCCACGACGACGGTTCCGGACACGTCCCCGCTTCCGGGACCCCGGCGTCCTCCTCCGCCCGCGCCGGAACCGCCGAGGGGCCGACGGCCTCCGCGGCTTCTTCCGGCTCGACGGGCTGGGGGTGCATTGGTCCAGGGTAGGCCCCGCCGCCGGATCCCGCGCCGCACCGGCCCGTTCCGCTGGTCACCATCGGGCCACAGGCCGCGCGCGCGAAGATTGTCGGTGGTCGGTCCTACTGTGCGCGATCATGGAGACCCGACCGAGGCCCGACCAGGCTCAGCTGGCGTTCGACGAGCTCGGCACCCCGCTGCGGGACACCACGTTCGTCGTGTTCGACCTCGAAACCACCGGCACCAAGCCCGGCCCGGACGGGATCACCGAGATCGGCGCGGTCAAGGTCCGCGCGGGACAGGTGCTGGGCGAGTTCGCGACGCTGGTCAACCCGGGCACGCCGATCCCGCCGCAGATCGTCGAGCTGACCGGGATCACGCAGGCGATGGTCTACGACGCGCCGCGGATCGAACGCGTGCTGCCCGCGTTCCTGGAGTTCATCGCGGGCGCTGTGCTGGTCGCGCACAACTCCGGCTTCGACACCAGCTTCATGAAGGCGGCCTGCGACGGGCACGGCTACGTCTGGCCGCGCCCTACCGTCGTCTGCACGGTGAAGCTCGCGCGCCGCGTCATCCCGCGCGAAGAAGCGCGCAGCTATCGGTTGTCGTCGCTGTCGATGCTTCTCGGCGCGCGCACCCGGCCGACGCACCGCGCGCTCGACGACGCCCGCGCCACCACCGACGTCCTGCACGCGCTGCTGGAGCGCGTCGGCAACGTCGGCGTCCACACTGTCGAGGAGCTGATCGACTACCTCCCGGACGTCACGCCTGCCCAGCGCCGCAAGCGAAACCTCGCCGCCGACCTCCCGTCGCGGCCCGGCGTGTACCTCTTCAAGGGACCGCGCGACGAAGTGCTGTACGTCGGCACCGCGCGGGACCTGAGACGGCGCGTGCGGACTTATTTCACCGGTTCCGAAAGCCGGGGCCGGATCCGGGAAATGGTCGCGCTGGCGGAGCGGGTGGACGCCATCGAGTGCGCGCATTCCCTCGAGGCCGAGATCCGCGAACTGCGGCTGATCGCCGCGCACCGGCCGGCGTACAACCGGCGGTCGAAAAACCCGCACCACGGCTGGTGGATCAGCCTCACCGACGAGGCTTTCCCGCGGCTTTCGGTGGTGCGCCTGCCGCGCGCGGGCACGCTCGGGCCGTTCCGCCGCCAAGCCGACGCGCGCACCGCCGCCGAAACCCTCGCCGACGCCTCCGGCCTGCGCACCTGCACGCAACGCATCTCGGCCACCTCCGCGTCCGGCACGCCGTGCGTTCTGGCGGAACTCGGCCGTTGCGGAGCGCCGTGCGCGGGAAGGCAGACGGTCGACGACTACTCCCCCGCCGTCGAGGCCGCCCGCGGACTCATCGCTGGTCACGACGGCCGTCCGCTGCATCTGGCCGCGGCGAGGCTGGAGGAGATGGCGGAGCGAAGGCACTACGAACAAGCCGCCCGGCACCGGGACGAACTGGCCGGGCTGGTTCGCGCCGTCGGCCGCGCGCACCGGCAGGCCGCGCTCGCGTCGGTCGCGGAACTCATCGCCGCCGCGCCAGACGGCAACGGCGGCTGGGAACTGTCGGTCATCCGCTACGGCAGGCTCGCCTCCGCCGGGGTCGCGCGCCGTGGCGTCCCGCCGATGCCGGTGGTCGAATCCCTGGTCGCCGCAGGGGAAACCGTGCTGCCCGGCGACGGTCCGCTGCGCGGCGCGCCCGGCGAGGAGGTCGGAATCCTGCTGCGCTGGCTCGCGCGGCCCGGAACCCGGCTTGTCCGTACGACGCGGCCGTGGGCCGAACCCGCGGCCGTCGCGGGCTGGCAGGCCTGGCTCGCGCGGGTCGCCGACGCACGTTCCCTGGAACATGTCGCAGGCTGACCGCCCCGCCACGGCGTCCTCGGGGGCGTTCCCGGCTACGATCGCGCTCGAGTATTTACCGCGAGCAAGTGGGAGGAACGCTGTGATCACGGCGATCGTGCTGATCAACGTAGAGGCCGAGGAGATCCCGCAGGCCGCGCAGGCGATCGCGGACCTCGACCAGGTGTCCGAGGTCTACTCGTGCGCCGGGGACGTCGACCTCATCGCCACCGTGCGCGTGCAGGCCCACGAGGACCTCGCCGACCTGATCCCGGGCCGCATCGGCAAGGTCCGCGGCGTGCTCGACACCGTCACCCACATCGCGTTCCGGTCCTACTCGCGCGCCGACACGGATTCCGCGTTCGAGATCGGCGTCGAGGGCGCCTGACCCGCCCGGAATTGTCGTACCCCCGGGCTAACGTCCGGGGCATGACGACACTGCGGTTAGCCGAGGTCACCAGCGACAACGTGGGCGCGGCCTGCAACCTGTCGGTAGCGCCTCACCAGGAGCACTACGTCGCCCCGGTCGCCCGCTCGCTGGCGGAGGCCTACACCCAGCCGGACGTTGCCTGGCCCAGGCTGGTCTACGCGGGAGACGACCTCGTCGGCTTCGTCATGGCCGCCTTCGATCCACACTGTCCGATCGACTACTTCCGCTGCGGCGTCTGGCGATTGAACATCGCCGCCGAGCACCAAAAAAAGGGCTACGGCAAGTTGGCGGTCGAAGCGGTGCTGGCCGAGGCACGCCAGCGAGGGAACGAGTCCGCGACGGTGCTCTGGGTACCGGGCGAGCACAGCCCGGAGCCGTTCTATCTGCGGCTGGGTTTCGAGCCCACCGGACAGCTTCACGAGGGCGAGGTCGTCGCTCGCATCCGGCTCTGAACCTCGCGGGCCGCGCTACCGTACTTCGCATGACGACCCTGCGTCTGGTCGAAATCACGGTCGACAACGTGGACGATGCCTGCGATCTGAAAGTGGCGAAACCTCAGCGCGACTACGTTGCCTCGGTCGCCCGCTCGCTCGCCGAAGCCTACGTCCAGCCCGACATCGCCTGGCCGAGGCTGGTCTACGCCGGGAAGAAACTCGTCGGCTTCGTCATGGCCGCCTTCGACCCGGACAACCCGACCGACTACTACCGCTCCTACCTCTGGCGGCTGAACATCGCCGCCAAACACCAGAAAAAGGGCTACGGCCGGTTCGCGGTCGAAGCCGTCCTGGCTGAAGCGCGCCGCCGCGAAGCCGAATCGGTGACGGTCAGCTGGATGCCGGGCAAGCACAGTCCACAGCCGTTCTATCTGCGGCTCGGCTTCAAACCCACTGGAGAGATCGACGAGGACGGCGAGATCGTCGGCCGCATTCAGCTCTAGAAAACCTGGACAACACAGCAAGAAGGCCCCTCCCTCGCGAAGAGGAGGGGCCTTCTCGGCGTTCTGCGGAGCTTCAGGGACTCAGTGCCCGGAACCGACCTCGGTCGACTCCTCGGACCCTTCGACCTGCGCCTTGCCGTTCCCGTGGCCGTTGCCGCGAGCGCGGTCGAGCGCCTTCGTCTCTTCCGCCGGGTCCGGCGTCCAGATCGAACCCGGGACGGCGTGGCCCGCGGTGCCGAGCTTGTTCATCTTCTTCGGCACCGCCGCGCCCTGGTACTCGAGCGGGATGGCGTGGCCGTGGCTGTCCGTGCCGGCCAGCGGCTGGTGGATCTCGATGAACTCGCCGTGCGGCAGCCGCTTGATGATGCCGGTCTCGACGCCGTGCTCCAGCACCTCCCGGTCGGACCGCTGCAGGCCAAGGCAGATCCGGTAGGTGAAGTAGTACGCCAGCGGCGGCACGATCAGCACGCCGATGCGGCCTGCCCACGTCGTCGCGTTCAGCGAGATGTCGAACTGGTCGGCGATGATGTCGTTGAAGCCGGACAGCTCGATCACCGCGAAGAACCCGAGCGCCATCATGCCCAGCGCGGTGCGGACCGGTGCGTCGCGCGGACGCTGCAGCAGGTTGTGCGCCGCGTTGTCCTTGGACAGCTTGCGTTCCAGGAACGGATACCCGAGCAGCAGCGCGAACAGGATCGGCATGCCGATCGCGCCGGGGAAGAACACCGCCGGGATCGTGTAGTTCCCGAGGTAGACCTCCCAGGCGGGCCAGATCCGGAGCATGCCGTCGGCCCAGGCCATGTAGAAGTCGGGCTGGGACCCCGCGGACACCATCGACGGGTTGTACGGCCCGAAGTTCCACACCGGGTTGATCTGGAACAGGCCGGACATCAGCGCCAGCACGCCCACGACCAGGGTGAAGAACGCACCGCCCTTGAGGGCGAAGTACGGCATGATCCGCACGCCGACGACATTGGTCTCCTTGCGCCGCACGCCCGGGAACTGGGTGTGCTTCTGGTACCAGACCAGCGCGAGGTGCGCGCCGATCAGCGCCAGCATGATGCCCGGGACCAGCAGGATGTGCAGCGTGTAGAGGCGCGGGATGATCTGGTCGCCGGGGAACTCCCCGCCGAACAGCGCCCAGTGGATCCAGGTGCCGATCACCGGCACCGACAGCACGATGCCGGACAGGGTCGCGCGGATACCGGTGCCGGACAGCAGGTCGTCCGGGAGCGAGTAGCCGAAGAAGCCCTCGAACATGCCCAGGATCAGCAGCAGGCCGCCGATGACCCAGTTCGCCTCGCGGGGCTTGCGGAACGCGCCGGTGAAGAAGATCCGGAGCATGTGCACCATCATCGACGCGACGAAGATCAGCGCCGCCCAGTGGTGCAGCTGCCGCACGAACAGGCCGCCGCGCACGTCGAACGAGATGTCCAGCGTGGTGCGGAACGCCTGGGACATCTGCATGCCCTGCATGTTCGTGAAGCTGCCGTGGTAGGTGACCTCCTGCATGGAGGGGTCGAAGAACAGCGTCAGGTACACCCCGGACAGCAGGATGACGATGAAGCTGTACAGCGCGATCTCGCCCAGCAGGAAGGACCAGTGGGTCGGGAACACCTTGTTCATCTGGTGCCGCAGGCCCTTGGCCAGCTTGTACCGCTGGTCCGCGTTGTCCGCGGCCTCGCCCAGGTGCTTCTGGAGTGCGCTCGTGCCCTTGGTCGGCGTGGTGAGTGAACTCATGACTTACGCTCCCAGAAGGCCGGTCCGATGGCCTCGTTGAAGTCGCCCTTCGCGATCAAGTATCCCTCTTCGTCAACCGTGATCGGAAGCTGGGCCAGCGGCCGCGTCGCCGGGCCGAAGATGGGCTTCGCGTAGTGCAGGGCGTCGAACTGCGACTGGTGGCACGGGCAGAGGATGCGGTTCGTGCGCTGCTCGTACAGGGAGGTCGGGCAGCCGACGTGGCTGCAGATCTTCGTGTACGCGTAGTAGTCGCCGAAGTTGTAGTCTTCCTGGCCCTTGCGCTTGACCACGCGCGAGGCGTCGGTCGGGCGCAGCCGGATGAGCATGACCGGGTTGTCGACCCGCATCAGCGCCTCGGACAGCGCCTTCTCGTCGCCCTTCTCCGATTCGCGGTACGGGAAGACCGTCTCCATCGCGCCCGCGTCGAGGTCCTCGGCCTTGACCAGGGCGACGCCTTCCTTGACGTCCGCCTCGAGGTTGCCGGTGTTGCGCCGCAGGTAGACCTTCTCGCCCTTGAACTGGGGCAGCCAGCCGGTGTGCCAGAGGCCGTCCTTGTTCTCGGTGTCCTTCCACGGGTCCTTGATGAAGGACGCGATCGGGAGCGCCGCCACCGCGAGGCCGAGCGCGCCCGCGCCCGCGCCGGCGGTGCGCTTGATCAGCGACCGGCGGGCGATGCCGTTGCGGGTGCCGGCGTCGGCGAGGTGGGCGAGGATGGTGGCCCGGTCGACCTCGGCCGACGGACCGTCGGTGCGCTGCTGCACCGAGGTCTCGTGCGGGACGAACTTCTTGGTGTAGAGGATCACGCCGATGCCGAGCCCCAGCACCGCGAGGCCGAGCGTGACGCCGAGCGCCGGGGTGTAGAGGCTGTAGGTCGAGTGGCCGCTCGGGTCGCTCGGGTCCTTGTACTCCCACCACTTCGGCCACGCGAGCACGACCACGAACGCCAGGCCGGCGAGCGCGGACAGGGCGAACCAGAACGCGACGAGGCGCTGTGCGCGCCGCTCCGCGCGGGTGCCCTCGACCGGCCACGGTTCCGGGTAGTCGACGATTTCGACGCCGTCCAGCTGACCGCCGAGCTTGAGCAGCTCGTCGCGGTCCATCTCAGCCAGCTCCGCCTCCGAGGGCGGCTTGGGCCCTTCGGCACTCATGCCTTCGATCCAATCCACAGCGTAATGCCGACGAGCGCGGCGATTCCGACGACGAAGGCGATGACGCCTTCGGAGGCGGGGCCGACCCCGCCGAGACCGTTGCCGCCCGGGTCGTTGTTGCCGTCGGACACCGACTTGACGTAGGCGATGATGTCCTTCTTCTCTTCCGCGCTGAGCTGGCGGTCGGAGAACTTCGGCATGTTCTGCGGCCCGGTGAGCATCGCGTCGTAGATCTGCTCCTCGGTGGCCGGGTCGAGCGGCGGCGCGTACTTGCCCGCCGACAGCGCGCCCCCGCGGCCGGTGAAGTTGTGGCACGAGGCGCAGTTGAGGCGGAACAGCTCGCCGCCGCGCGCCGGGTCGTTGCCGCGCAGCGCCTCGCCGCGCTCCTCCGGACGCTGCGCGCCGCCGCCGTGCGCCTGCACGTAGGCGCCGACCGCGTCGATCTCGCTCGGGGTCAGCTTCGGCGGCTTGCGGGCGGCCTGCGCCTCCTGGCGCGCCGCGGGCATCCGGCCGGAGGAAGTCTGGAAGTAGACGGCCGCGTCGCCGATGCCGATGAGGCTCGGACCGCGGTCCTTGACGCCCTCGAGGTTCGCGCCGTGGCATTCGATGCAGGTGTTGTTGTAGACCTGCTCGCCCTGGCGCAGCAGCGCCGGGTCGCCCTGTGCCTGCGCGGTCTGCGGTTCCGGGGCGAAGACGGCGTACAGGGCGCCGGCCCCCACCAGGGCGACGCCGAGTGCGAGCACGCCCGCGAGGCGCCTGCGCATCTTCGAGCGCGCGCGGAACCGGCGCTCCGAGGATTTGGTGCTGGTGGTCATCTTGCGGCAACCCTTGCTGTCAGTTCAGGCCGTTTTGTGGTGGGCGGTGCGGAGATCAGGGAAGGATGTAGATCACCGCGAAGAGGCCGACCCACACGATGTCGACGAAGTGCCAGTAGTACGACACGACGATCGCCGAGGTGGCCTGTGCCGGAGTGAACTTGCTGAGCTTCGTGCGGATCAGCAGGAACACGAAGGCGATGAGCCCGCCGATCACGTGCAGGCCGTGGAAACCGGTCGCGAGGTAGAACACCGTTCCGAACGGGCCGGACGGGATCGTCAGCCCCTCCTCGACGAGGTTGTGGTACTCGTTCGCCTGCCCGGCCACGAAGATCGCGCCCATGATCAGCGTCACGATGTACCAGCGCCGCAGCCCGTAGACGTCGCCCCGCTCCGCGGCGAACACGCCGAACTGGCAGGTCAGCGACGACAGCACGAGGATCACCGTGAACGGGATCGCGTACGCGACGTTGAGGTGGAACTCCTCGCCGTGCAACGGCGGCGGCCAGGACGCCCCGGCCGGGTTCTGCGCCTTGACGGTGAAGAACATGGCGAACAGTCCGGCGAAGAACATCAGTTCGCTGGACAGCCACACGACGGTGCCGACACTGACCATGTTCGGCCGGTTCAGCGAGTGGACCCGCTGGCTGATGGTGGGAGCTGCCGTTGTCACGGATCGCATTATGTCCTCTCGCGACCGCACCCCGCCCGCCGGGTCTGCGGCGGGTCGTGGGAGCTTCGCGTCACACCCGCGCGCGAGAGGCGGACCAGCACCGGAAGGAGCTACTCGTGAGTTGGCTGGAGAAGCTCCGTGACCTGGTGAGAAAGCCGGAAAACGCGGTTCTCGACCCGGACGCGCCCGGTCTGCGGGTCGTCGTCTCGGCGTTCGACCCGGCCGTCGCGGACTCCGCGGTGCTCGCCGATTCACCCGGCTGGGCAAGCGAAGCGCCCGCGGTGCTCGTGCATCACCTGGTCCTTCCGGCGGACCGGATCGAGGAGGCGGCGGCGATCCTCGCCCAGGACGGCTACGACCTGCGCGAGCAGAGCCGCGACGGCGACCGGGTGCTGGCGCACGCGCGGCGGGTGCAGGTGCTGGACGCCCTGCACTGCGCCCAGGAACGGTCCCGGATGGCCGGGCTGGCGCAGCGGCTCGGCGGCGACGCGCCGGGCTGGGAGGCGCGGCAACCGGGTGACTCGCCCACCGCGTCCGCGTGAGATGCGTCTCGGCGGATACGATCGCGGCTGTTCCACCCGTGACGAGACGGAGGCGTGCTCAATGAGCGAGCAGTCCCAGCGGATCCTGGTGTTCAGCCACAAGGCCGAGGTCCGCGAGGCGATCATGAACGCCGTCGGCAGGCGCCCGGCGGCCGACCTCGGCCGCGTCGAGTGGGTCGAGGCGTCCGGCATCGCCGACGTGCTCGCCGAAATGGACGCGGGCTCGGTCGACCTCGCGATCCTCGACGGCGAGGCCCAGCCGACCGGCGGCATCGGCCTGACCCGCCAGCTCAAGCACGAGATCGACGACTGCCCGCCGATCGTGGTGGCCGTCCGCCGCCGCGACGACCGATGGCTCGCCACCTGGGCGCTCGCCGACGCCGTGCTGGTGCACCCGCTCGATCCGCTGACCGCGGCGGAGACCGTCGCCGGCGTGCTGCGCGCCGGGCGGGTCCCCGCCGTCAACGGCGGCTGAGCCCGGTGGGCGCCACCCCGCACACCTGGCCCGCGCTGCTCACCCGGCTCATCGCCGGCGAGGACCTGTCCGCGGAGGACACGGCGTGGGCGATGGACCAGATCATGTCCGGCAGTGCCGGACAGGCGCAGATCGGCGGCTTCGCGGTCGCGCTGCGCGCCAAGGGCGAAACGCCCGCGGAGATCTCCGGCATGGCCGACGCGATGCTGTCGCACGCCCGGCGGATCACGCTGAGCCGTCCCGCGGTGGACATCGTCGGCACCGGCGGCGACCGGTCGAACTCGGTGAACATCTCCACGATGGCGACGATCGTCACGGCGGCGGCGGGCGCGCCGGTGGCCAAGCACGGCAACCGGAGCGCGTCGTCGAAGTCCGGCGCGGCCGACGTGCTGGAAACCCTCGGCGTGAAGATCGACCTGCCGCCGGAGGCGGTGCTCTCCTCGCTCGAGGAGATCGGCATCGGGTTCTGCTTCGCCCCGGCGTTCCACCCGGCGTTCCGGCACACCGGCCCGCCGCGGCGCGAACTCGGCGTGCCGACCACGTTCAACCTGCTGGGCCCGCTGACCAATCCGGCGCAGCCGCAAAGCGCGCTGATCGGGTGCGCCTACGCCGACAAAACCCGTGCCCTGGCGGAGATTTTCGCCGACCGCGGGATGTCGGTGCTGGTGGCCCGCGGCGACGACGGGCTGGACGAGATCACCACCACGACGACGACGTCGGTCCTGGTGGTCTCCGGCGGCACGGTGACGGAACGCAGCTTCGACCCGCAGTCGCTCGGCATCCCGCGCGCCACGGCCGAAGACCTGCGCGGCGGCGACGCGGCGGCGAACGCGGAGGTCGTCCGGGAACTGGTCAGCGGCAAGACCGGTCCGGTGCGCGACGCGGTGGTGCTGAACGCCGCTGCCGCGCTGGCCGCGTTCAAGGGCTTCTCCGATTCGCTCGAGGACGACTTGGCGGCGGGGCTGGACCGAGCACGCCAGGCCATCGACAGCGGGGCGGCAGCGACGCTTCTGGACCGGTGGATCGCGTTCTCCTCGACTGGCCGCTGATCGTTCGCAACGTTCTGAACGCCGCATTGGGTGCTTTCCACACGCACCCGGTGCGGCGTTCGGTGCGTTCAGCGCACCCAATGCGGCATTGGGAACGGACAGCGAGCACCTAAACGCGTCGTTCGGTGCACGCGTCGCGAGCGGCTTTCCTTTGAGCGCGGTGCGGCGGCTCGCGGTAACGGCGCTCGCCAGAGCGATGCTGAGCACCCGCTGCCGAGCCTGGTCGCCTGACCTCGCTCCCGCTGAGGTACGTGAGGGGAACCCTGAGGGAATCTGATTCCCTCAGGGTTCCCCTCACGTACGTTCACACCAGCCGGACCGCGCCCCATCGACCAGGACAACCCCGTGTCCTCGCCGCTGCGCCCGCTGCCGAGAAGACCCCAATGCCGCATTGGGTGCGTTAGCTGCACCCAATGCGGCATTGGGGCGGTCTGGGCCGAGGGGTCAGGAGCGGAAGGCGGTCCGGTAAGCGCTGGGCGTCGTCGAGCGCAGGCGCGAAAACTGGTGCCGCAACGCAGCCGCCGACGCGTACCCGCAGGCCGCCGCGATGTCCTCCACCGAAAGCGAGCCCTCCTCCAGCAGTGCCTGTGCGCGGTCGAGGCGGCGTTCGGTCAGCCAGCGATGCGGCGTCGTCCCGGTGGCCGCGGAGAACCGGCGCAGGAACGTCCGCTCCCCCAACCCGCTGCGGCGAGCCAACTCCGCGACGGTGAACGGCTGGTCCAACCGCCGTTCCACCCATTCGAGCGCTTCGGCGACCACCGCGTCGTCCGGCGCGACCGTCGCGGGCACCGGTGCCTGCACGAACTGCGCCTGACCACCAGCGCGGTGCGGCGCGGCCACCATCCGCCGGGCCAACGCCGTCGCCGCCGCGACACCGCGCAACCGACGCACCAGATGCAGGCACAGATCCACCGCGGCGACCGTCCCGGCGCTGGTGAACACGCCGTCGTCGTCCGCGTAGAGGGCTTGCGGATCTACTTCCGCGGCGGGAAACAGCCGACGGAATTCCGGCTCGTAGATCCAGTGCACCGTGCAGCGACGGCCGTCCAGAAGGCCTGCGTAGCCAAGGGAAAACACTCCCGCGCAGAACCCGGCCACCCACGCGCCGCGTTCCCGCGCAGCGCGCAAAGCGTCCAGCAACGGCTCCGGCGGCGGCGCGGTCCGCGGGGCCTGGGTAGGCACAATCACCAAATCAGCTGACGCCGCGAAGTCGAGGTCACGCAGTCCGGCGAGGCCGAATCCGGACCAGCTGGCCACTTCCGCCCCGTTCGGCGAGCACACGCCGAAGTCCCAGCCGGGCATGCCGTCCGCGCTGCGGTCGGTGCCGAACACCTCGCACGCGACCCCCAGCTCGAACGGCGAAACCCGGTCCGCGAGCAGCACGGCGACCCGTTCTACCTCCATGCCGCCCAGGATGTCACAAGTTTTGCGGTCATTGTCATCTCTGACACTGGTTGAACGTCGCCGCGAAGGCGAATCTGGGACGCATGAAGAACCCCGAATCCCGCCCGGTCCTGCAGTGGTCCGCGGCGATGGCGTTGTCCGGAACGATCGGCGCGGTTGTGCTCGAAAGCGGCGCGGCCGCCCCGGCGGTCGCGTTCGCCCGCTGCCTCGTCGGCGGCGTCCTGCTGGTCGTGTGGTCCCTTGCCCGCGGCTGGTTCCGCGACTGGCGGCCGACCCGCCGCGACCTGCTCCTCGCCGTCGCCGGCGGACTGCTGCTGGTCGGCAACTGGGTGCTGCTGTTCGCGTCCTACTCGCTGTCGTCGATCGGCGTCAGCACCGTCGTTTATCACACTCAGCCGCTGATCCTGGTCGGAATGGCGGCGTTGTTCCTCGGCGAGAAAGTCGGCCGTTCGCACCTCATGCGAGCAGGTGTGGCGTTCGCCGGAGTGGTGGTGATTTCCCTTTCCGCACAAGGAGATGACGGACAACCGGTGCGGCTCGCGGGGATCGCGCTCGCCCTCGGCGCAGCCTTGCTTTACGCCGGTGCGTCCTTCATCGCGAAGCAGCTCAAGCACATCCGGCCGCATCTGCTCGCCGCGGTGCAGCTGACGGTCGGCGCGATCGTGCTCGCTCCCGCGCTGATGTTCACGCCGCTGCCGAGTTCCGCTCCGGGACTGCTGTGGCTCCTGCTCCTGGGCACGGTGCACACGGCGGTGATGTACGTGCTGATGTACGCCAGCATCGGCAAGCTGCCGACCACGACGGTGGCGCTGCTGTCCTACCTGTACCCGGTGGTCGCGGTCGTGGTGGACATGCTGGCGTTCGGCCACCGGCTCACCTGGCCCGAAGGCCTGGGCATGCTGGCCGTGCTCGCCGCGGCGCTGGCTCCTCAGCGCGCAAAGGCAGATACGCGAAACGCCCAGCCGGGAATTCCCAGCCGGGCGTCTCGGTGAAGCGGAAAAACTCAGTCGTGCTCGGGACCGGTGTGGTACTCGAACACCAGCCCGCCGACCGCGATGAGCAGCGCCACGAGCGCCATCACGAGGAGCCAGATGTGGAAGAACGCGAGCGCGAGGCCGGCGAGACCGGCCGACGCGGCGAGCGCGACCGGCCAGTAGCTGCCCGGGCTGAAGAAGCCCAGCTCGCCCGCGCCGTCGCTGATCTCGGCGTCCTCGCGGTCCTCCGGACGCTCCTCGATCCGGCGGGACACGAACTGCATGTAGCTGCCGGCGAGGAACGCCAGGCCGCCGGTCAGGAACAGCGCGACGATGCCGACCGGCTCAGCCTTCTGGTCGGTGGTGAAGAGCGCGGTCATGACCCAGTAGACGGCGGTCATGAGGACGGCAAACCCCGCCACCATGTAGAAAATCCGGGCTTCGACCTTCATGGGATTGGTCCCCTGCTCCTTCTGGTTCGCCGTCAGTTGGACGCGGTGCGCGCGGTGCGGTCAGTGTTGAACGGCTTCGTGGTCACCGCGTACGGGCTGCACAGCTCGCCGCAGTTCATCGAAGCCAGCGCCTCGGACGCGGTGTTCGGCTTGCCGGTCTTCGGGTTCGTCGCGGCGCGCAGCTTGAGGTACTGGTCGAACTTGTCCGGGGACAAGGCCCGCACCTCGAAGTTCATCACCGAATGGTACGTCCCGCACAGCTCGGCGCAGCGGCCGACGAACGATCCCTCGCGGTCGATCGAGTTCTGGAACGAGCTGTCCTGGTTGTTCTTCTCCGGGTCCGGCATCACGTCGCGCTTGAAGTTGAACTCCGGGACCCAGAACGAGTGGATGACGTCCGTCGAGCGGAGCCGGTACTCGATGGTCTTGTTCGTCGGCAGCACGAGCAGCGGGATCTCGCCGGAGGAGCCGACGGTGCTCACCTGGGTGCCGTCGGCGCGCTTGGCGGCATCGCCCTCGTACTTGAACTCCCAGTTCCACTGGAAGGCGATCACGTCGACGACAACGTCCGGGTTCGGCTTCTTGTCGAGGACCTTGCTCTCGGTCGTCGCGGTGAAGAAGAACAGCACGCAGACCATGATCGTCGGGAGGACGACCGTGAAGATCTCCAGCGGGATGTTGTACTGGAACTGCCGCGGGAGGTCCTCGGGGCCTTCGGCGGCCGCGCCCTTCTTCTTGCGGTGGAAGATCGCGGTCCAGAAGATCAGGGCCCACACGATCGCGCCGACGACGAGCGCGGCGACGACCGTCCACGTCCAGAGGGTGCGCATCTGGTCGGCCTGCGGCGTGACGCCCTTCGGCCAGCCGAAGCGGAGGATCTCGTCTCCCGAGCAGCCCGTCGCGGTCAGCGCCACCAGCACGGCCAGCGCGGCGACACGCCCGACCCGCTTACCCACCGGGGTGCGCTCTGGTTTTCCCACTGCGCCCTGCCCTTTCACCCAACAGGCCCTCTCACACCGGGCCTTCTTCGACCGATCTTCGTGACAGGCGGAGCCTAGCCGAGTTGGCCGCTCCCGCTGACCAAGGGGTGACCAGTTGCGCCGCGCGTCACCCGCTTTCCGGGCGAGGCGCCCCGCCCCGGCATACTGGGCCCTTCCCCGGACCGGCCCGACCCTGAGGTGTGTGAGTACACGTGTGCGGCCTGCTTGGACTGATCTGCGCGACCGAAAACGACGCCTCGAACGCCCGTGAGAGCGTCGGCGCGGCGATGGGCTGCCAGCGCCACCGCGGCCCCGACGAGCAGGACACCTGGGCCGATGCCGAGGTCGTGTACGGCTTCAACCGGCTCGCCTTCATCGACGTCGACCACGCGCACCAGCCGCTGGTGTGGGGTCCGCCGGAGGCTCCCGGCCGGTACACGCTGAACTTCAACGGCGAGATCTACAACTACCGCGAGCTGCGCGACGAGCTCGCCGAAAAATTCGGTGCGAAATTCGCCACTGAAGGCGACGGCGAGGCGATCGTCGCGGCTTATCACTACCTCGGCGACAAAGCGGTCGAAAAGCTGCGCGGCATGTTCGCGTTCCTGATCTGGGATTCGGCCGAAAAGGTCGTTTTCGGCGCGCGCGACCCGTTCGGCATCAAGCCGCTCTACTACAGCGCCGGCCCGAACGGCACCGCGTTCTCCAGCGAGAAGAAGAGCCTGCTGGAGCTGTCGGACACGCTCGGCGTCGCGCAGGAGCTGGACCGCAAGGCCCTGCAGCACTACCTGGTCCTGCAGTACGTGCCGGAGCCGGAGTCACTGCACACCGCGATCCGCCGCGTCGAATCCGGCACCTCGTTCCGGCTCTCGCCGGGCGGGAAGACCGAGTTCACCCGCTACTTCCACCCGAAGTTCGCCGCGAAGCCGGTGAACAGCCAGGCCGAGGCCGACGCACTGTACGAGCGCATCGCCGACGTGATGCGCGACTCGGTCGGCAAGCACATGATCTCGGACCCGGACGTCACTGTCGGCGCGTTCCTCTCCGGCGGCATCGACTCGACCGCGACCGCGACGCTCGCGAAGGAGCACAACCCGAACCTCATCGCGTTCACCACCGGGTTCGAGCGCGAGGGCTACTCCGAGGTCGACGTCGCCGCTGAATCGGCCGCCGCGATCGGCGTGAAGCACGTGGTCCGCACGGTGTCGGCGGACGAGATGATGGAAGCGCTGCCGCTCATCGTCTGGTACCTGGACGACCCGGTGGCCGACCCGGCGCTGGTCCCGCTGTGGTTCATCGCCCGCGAAGCGCGCAAGCACGTGAAGGCCGTGCTGTCCGGCGAAGGCGCCGACGAACTGTTCGGCGGCTACACGATCTACGGCGAGCCGATTTCGCTGGCCCCGTTCGAGAAGATCCCCGGCGGCGTACGCAAGCTGCTGGGCAAGGTGTCCACGAAGATCCCCGAAGGCACCCGAGGCAAGGACCTCCTGCGCCGCGGCGCGCTTCCGCTGGAAGACCGCTACTACGGCAACGCCCGCAACTTCCGCGACGAGCAACTGCGCGCGGTGCTGCGGACGTACGAAGAAGGCGTCGGCTTCAAGGACGTCACCGCCCCCTGGTACGACGTGTCCCGCGGCTGGGACCCGGTGGCCCGGATGCAGCACGTGGACCTCTACACCTGGCTGCGCGGCGACATCCTGGTCAAGGCGGACAAGGTCACCATGGCGAACTCGCTGGAACTGCGGGTGCCTTTCTTGGACGCCGAGGTGTTCAAGGTCGCCGCCTCGATCCCGCTGGATCAGAAACTCGCCCACGGCACCACGAAGTACGCGCTGCGCCAAGCTCTGGCGAAGATCATCCCCGGCCACGTGCTGAACCGGAAAAAGCTGGGCTTCCCGGTACCGATCCGCCTGTGGCTGCGCAACGAGATGTACGACTGGGCCCGCGGCATCATCAACGACTCGAAGACCGACGAGTTGCTGGACAAGAACGCCGTGCTGCGCCTGCTCGACGAGCACAAAGAAGGCCAACTGGACCGCAGCCGCCAACTGTGGGCCCTGCTGGTCTTCATGCTGTGGCACGGCATCTTCGTGGAACACCGCATCAAGCCGGAAATCCCAGAACCGGTCTACCCAGTCAAGCTCTAAGAGAAGTACGTGAGGGGAACCCTGAGGGACTCAGAGTCCCTCAGGGTTCCCCTCACGTCCCCAAAACCGCACCAGCGCACCCAACTCGAGGTGCACCCA
>NZ_JBHZAG010000127.1:0-20122 GCF_042754125.1 Amycolatopsis sp. NPDC059235 | reverse complement strand
TGGTCCGTGAGGGTAACCCTGAGGGACTCAGAGTCCCTCAGGGTTCCCCTCACGGACCTCGGCATCACGCGTCAGGGCAGCCGCGCGACGCGAGAACCCCGCGCAACGGAGTCTCCCCGCAGGGCTGCGCGGTGGCATGCGACGCGGGGCCGCAGGCAGCTGCGGCGACGCGGCCGACCCACGCCACGCCGCTCCCGCAGACGTCCTTCACAGACATCCCCAAGGCCACTACTGAGAAAACCTCATTGGGGCGCTCCACTGCGGCTACTTGGCCGCCTTCGCGACAGGCAGATCGACCCCGGCACGGAAGCTGGGACACTCGTCCAGTGCGCCGCCGTGGCTGCACGTCATGAGGTGCTGCAGGTACGCCTGCGCGTCGAGCAGCCGCGTCACCTCCTGCCGGATCGCCTCGATCCGAGCCGTGACCGTCCCCCGCCAATCGCCGGACCGGTCGCGGCTCCCGAGCAGCACGGCGATGTCGTCGAGACTCAGCAGCCCGGTTTCCCGCCAGGTGCGGATCAGCGCGATCCGGTAGAGCTGGTCCTTGTCGTAGAACCGCCAGCCGGAGCGGCGGCGCGGCTCGATCAGGCCGCAGCTCTCCCAGTAGTGCAGCGTCGAAACCGGCACGTCGAAGCGCGCCGACACCTCGCCGATCGAGTACAGGTCCATACCTCATTGCACCGCACTCAGGCAATCAAAAGCAAGGTTAGCCTAACCAAATAATCCGCTGGCGTACCAGTCGCTCCCGTCGCGGACGCCCGGCAGCGTGAAGAAGTACCCGCCGCCGAACGGCTGCACGTAGTCCACCAGCGGCTCGCCGGCCAGCCGCTGCTGCACCGTCTCGAACTGCCGCCGCACGTCCTGCTGGTAGCAGACGAACACGTGCCCGGCCTGGAGTTCTCCGTTCGCGTCCACGCCGAGGTCGTAGTTGTAGGAGCGGCGGACCAGGCGCTGGTTGTCGGTGGCGGGCGTGCGCGGGTTGGCCTTCCGGATGTGCGAGGTCAGCGGAATCACCGCGCCCTGGGGGTCGGCGGAGTAGTTCGGGTTGTCGGTCTCGGCGTTGCCGTCCAGCGGAGCGCCCGAATCGCGGCGGCGGCCGAACATCTTCTCCTGTTCGTTGATCGACACCCGGTCCCAGAACTCGACCAGCATCCGGATCAGCCGCACCACCTGGTAGCTGCCGCCGCGCGCCCACGCGGGCTCGGCCGGGTCGTCGACCCACACGAGCCCGTTCGCCTCGCCGCCGACCGGATTCGCCGTGCCGTCCTTGAACCCCAGCAGATTCCGGCCCGCGCCGGACGGCCGCGGCGGCGGGTTGTAGCCGTGCATCTTCCACCGCAGCTGCATCGCGCCGCGGGTGTGCCGGGTGAGGTCGCGGAGCGCGTGGTGCACCGTGTCCGGGTTGTTGGCGCACAGCTGGATCAGCAGATCCCCGTGCATCCAGGCGGCTTCCGGCGCGTCGTCCGGGAAGATTTTCATCGGGGTCAGGCTTTTCGGCTTGCGCGCGCCGAGGCCGACACGGTCGAAAAGGCTGGCACCAAAAGAAACCGTGACGGTGAGGCCGTCGGCGAGGACGGACGGGCCGAGCACCTCGCTGTCCGACGGCGGCCTTCCGACGCCCAGGTTCGGCGGCGTTCCGCCGGCGGTGAGGAATCGGGCCCGGTCGGTGAGGGTGTGCAGGAGCGCGATCAGGTCCGTCTTCGATCCGCTGAGCAGGTCGAATGCCACAAAGGCCGCGGAAGCCTGTTTTTCCGCCGGTGCCGGGGTGAGCACGCCAGACTGGTTCGCGCCGTGGAACGGGTGCTCGGTCGCCGGGGCCGCTGCGGTGCCGGCGGAGCGTTCGTCGGCCTGGGCGCCGCCGATCAGCACGCCTCCGGTGAGCGCGGTGCCTGCCGCGCCGGCGGCCGCGCCTTTGAGGAAGTTGCGGCGATTGACGTTCGTCACTTCGGGATTCACCAGCCGATCAGTGGCTCGGAGGAACTTCGAGCAGGGTGGGCACCGCGGACAACGTCTCGACGACAGCTCCGGCCGCGCCGTTCACCGCCTGACGTTGGGCGAGGGTGCTGGGCGCGTGGTTGGCCAGCGCTTCGTGCAGCGTGGTGAGCTGCTGCGTGGCCGTCTGGACCAGGTTCGGCGCGCGCTCGTTGAGCAGCGGAGTCAGCTCGGCCAGAACGGTGCGCGTGACGTCGATGTCGGCATCCGTTGCGGCGTAAGCGGTTCCGCTGCCTTGATCATCCATTCCGGACAGATGGTCGCGGATCGCGTCTTCGAGGATTTCGTGCGCGCGGATCGGCAGCTTCGTGGGATCGCCCGCGACGTCGTCGGTGGCGAGTTTTCCGCGCAGGGCCGCGATATCTTGGGTGAGCTGGTCGGCGACCGGGGCCAGCGACGCCGGAGATTGTCCGTGCCACAAGCCATACTCCAAGCGGTGCAGCCCGGTGAAGCCCGGATCGGCCGCGCCTGCGGGCAAGCCGTTGGGCAGGCCGTCGACCGCTGTGCCTGCGTCGCCGAAGCTGTTGTAGGACGCACCGACGCGCTCCCACGCGAGCTGCGCGGTGAGCCAATCCTTCTTCGCCGCCTCGGTGTTATTCGCGGCGAGATCCGCGCGGACCGTGCCCACCGCGGTCGACACCGCGGCGAGCTGCTGCGCGGCGTAACCGAGATATTTCTGATTCGGCCCGGCGAGATCTTCGGTGGTGACCGGCTTGACCGGTGCCGGACCGTCGCTGGCGGCACCGCCGCTGACCTGCACCGGAGCCGACGCGGTGGTGGCCTGCCCGGACATCAGGCAGTGGAAGGTGTAGGACCCGTCGGCCAGCGTCGCCGACATCGTGGCGCTCGTGGCCGGGCCGATCGTCTCGATCTCCGCGACGATCCCGCCGCTGCTGTCGTCGAGCCGGATCTCGCCCGCCTTCGCGGTCTTGTTGGTCACGGTGATGCTTTGCGCCCCGGCCTGCGCGGACTTCCATTCCGGGGCGCAGTCGTGCTCGCCCACCGAAACCGTGGCCCCGGTTGCGGCCGGGGGAAGCGCGGCGATCACCACCGCGGCCACCGCGACCGGAACCAGCACCAGCGCGCCCGCGACGACCACGGTGTGCTTGCCCGCGAGCCGTTCCCACTTCCCGGCAGGCGCGGTTTCGCTCTCCGGCTTTCGCTCCACTGGCTGTCGACCGGCTTTGACGAACAGTGGGATCACGACGGCGAGGTAGCCGAGCCAAGCCGTCACCTGCAGCACGGTCATCCGGGGCGTCAGCTCGGTGACGCCGCTGACCAGCGAAACCCACCACGAGTTCGGGTCGAGCGTGCCGGTGAGGTCGAAGGCGACCCAGCTCTGACCGGGCAGCACTCCCCCGTCCTGCAGGTCGCCGAGGCCGTAGGACAGCACGCCGGCCGCGATGACGATCAGCACGAAAGCGGTGCGGCTGAAGAAAACGCCGAGATTGAGTTTTACCGCGCGGCGGTAGAGCAGCCAGCACAGCAGGATCGCGATGCCGAGCCCGAGCGCCGCTCCGGTCAGCGGCGCGACCGTGGTGCCGGACGCTTTCACCGCCGTCCAGAGGAACAGCGTGGTCTCCAGGCCCTCGCGACCGACGGCCAGGAACGCCGTGAGCGTCAGCGCGCCCGCGCCGATCGCCACCGCGCGTTCGACCTCGCCGCGCAATTGCGCGGAAAGCCCCATCGCGGTCCGGCGCATCCAAAACACCATGCCGGTGACGAGGAATACCGCGAGCACGCTCAACGAGCCGCCGACGATCTGCTGCGCCCGGGAAGATAGGACATCGGTGGAAAAGGTGAGAATTGTGGCGAAACTGCCCGCGACGGTCACCGCGCCCAATACGCCCAGCCAGACCGGAGCCGTGGAGACCGCGCCTTCCGCGCCGTTTTCCGGCCGCATCTTGCGCAACGTGGCCAGCAGGATGCTCACCACGAGGCCTGCTTCCAGTCCTTCGCGCAAGCCGATCATCAGGTTCGGAACCGCGTCTGCCCACTGCACGCAGATTACGATAGGCAAACCTAAATTTTCGGTCGAGAGCGGGCCGCGAAACGGTTCTCTTCCTCCCGAATAGTCCTTATTCGGGGCCGATGATGCGTTTGACCGCCTCGGTGATCAATTCCTCGCGTTCCGCTTCGGAGAAAACGTCCGGCAACGTCAGCTGTTCGACGATCAGCCAGTTCAACGCGAGAATCAGCAGCTTGACTGCCGTCGCGTCGCCCGGGAGCCCGGATGCCAGGTGGTAGGCGACATTCCCCTCGACGTCGTCGCAGACCCGCTCCGTCAGCACCCGGCGCAACTCCGGCCGTCGAGTCGCCTCGAGCCGGAGTTCCAGCAACGCGAGATACCCCGTGCGAAACGCCGCGATCCGGCCGACCAGCTCGCGCATCAGCTGCGCGTACGACTCCCGGTCCTCCAGCCCCGGCGGAAGCGAGTCGTCCTCCGGCTGGAGCCGCTCGTACACCCGGGCTCCGGCCTGCGTGAAGAGCTCGTCGCGATTGGCGAAGTAGTTCGACGCCGTCCCCGCGGGCACGCCGGCCTCCGCGTCGACCGCCCGGAACGTCAGCCCGCGCGCCCCCTCCCGCGCCAAGACCTCGATCGCCCCGTCGACGAGCGCGGCCCGCCGCTGGTCGTTCCTCCGCACCATTTGACACCACTCCAGTTGTAGTTGTACGGTTCAAACCACTTCAACCAGAGTACTACAGGCGGAGTTACTAGATGCGAAAGCTCGTGTACTACATCGCAGTCACCCTCGACGGCCGCATCGCCGGCCCCGGAGACGAGTTCGACTTCTTCCCGGCGGGCGATGCTGAGCAGACCGCCGCCTACATGGGATTCATGAACTCCGTGTACCCGGAAACCGTCCCGACCGCCTTCCGCGCCATGGCCGGTGTCGAGGGCGCCCCGAACCGCAGATTCGACACGGTGCTGATGGGCCGCGCGACGCACCAGCTCGATCCGAGCGTCCCCAGTCCGTACGCGCACCTGCGGCAGTACGTCGTGTCGAGCACCCTGAAACCGGACCTAGACCCAGCAGTGACGGTTGTCCCCGGCGACCCGGTCGGCCTGGTGAGAGACCTGAAGAAGGAGGAAACCGGCAAAGACATCTGGCTCTGCGGCGGAGGCACCCTGGCCGGGGCGTTGCTGGAGGAGATCGACGAAATCGTGCTGAAGAGCTACCCGGTAGTCGCCGGCGCGGGCATCCCGATGGTGGACGGCAGGTTCGATCCGACGGTGTTCTCGGTAGCAGAGCGAACGGTTTTCCCGAATGGGGTCACGGCGACGCGCCTTGTGCGGAGCTAGACAAGCGCTCGCGACAACACTGCCGATGCTCGAACCGGCTCGCCGCACACGCCAGCGGACCGGATGTGCCGTACGGCAGCAAGGGGAGGTCCGATGTCCTGAGAAAGCCGCGGCAGCCGGAGGAATCGCGTGCCCGCTGACTTCTCCGGCAATGCTTGCTCACGGTGGCGCGGGTCGTTAGCCGCTCCCGGTGGCCCGGACACCCGGTCGCCAAGCCGCACTGGTTCCCCCGAACTCTCGCCGCTTTCGGCGACCACGCCTACCGCCGGGCAGATCCTCAACCGGCTGCCGCGCCGCCAAGAACCCTGCCGACTCGCCGGGAATCGTCACGACATCGAGCAACTCGGCCAACCGTCGCACGGTCCCCAACCGGCTGCCGCGCCCGCCAAAAACCCCGCCGGTTCCTCGGAGTCCTCACGACATCCAGCAACCCCGCCAACCGCCGGGCAGAATCCTCAGCCGGTTCCCGGCACCCCGGGCACACCCGCCCGCCAAGAACCAAGCGGGCTTTCCCGAGCCTTCGCCGGTTCAGACAACCTCGCTGCCAATCGTGCGGGTTCTCAACTCGCTCGCGGCCTCCGAACGCACGTGGTCGCCGGGAGCCCTGCTGGCTCCCGGCGACCACGTTTTCGTTGCCCCGCAACGCTCAGTCAGTTGAGCTGATCCGGGTCCGGACCAGTCCGCAGGCCACGGTCCGCGGCGGCGATCGCGGCGAGGTCGGCGTCGGTCAGCTCGAAGTCGAACACCTCGAGGTTCTGCCGGATCCGGGCGGGCGTCACGGACTTCGGGATCACGATGTTGCCCAACTGCACGTGCCAACGCAGCACCACCTGCGCCGCGGATTTCCCGGTGCGCGCGGCGATCTCGGTGATCGCCGGGTCGGTCAGGACGGTGCCCTGGGCAAGCGGGCTCCACGCTTCGGTCGCGATGCCGTGCTCGGCGTGGAAGGCACGCAGTTCCGCCTGCTGGAGGCCGGGGTGCAGCTCGATCTGGTTGACCGCGGGGACGAGGTCGCTGTTGTCGAGCAGGCGGCGCAGGTGCGCAGGCTGGAAGTTGGACACGCCGGCGGCGCGGATCCGGCCGTCCTTGGCGAGGTGTTCCAGTGCGCGCCAGGTGTCGAGGTAGCGGTCGCGGGCGGGAGTCGGCCAGTGGATCAGGTACAGGTCGACGTGGTCGAGACCGAGTTTGGCGAGGCTGGCGTCGAAGGCGCGGAGGGTGGAGTCGTAGCCCTGGTCGTCGTTCCACAGTTTGGTGGTGACGAAGAGGTCCTCGCGCGAGATCCCGGACTCGCCGATGGCGCGGCCGACGCCGGCCTCGTTGCCGTAGATCGCGGCGGTGTCGATGCTGCGGTAGCCGGCTTCAAGTGCGCTGGTCACTGCGGCGGCGGTCTGGTCGTCCGGGACTTGGAAGACGCCGAAGCCGAGCTGCGGGATTTCGACGCCGTTGTTGAGGCGGATCGTAGGGACAGTCATGGGAATTGCCTTTCTCACTGCTGGACAAGGGGTTCGGCCACCGCGACGCGCGGACGGCGCTCGAGGGCGGCCGACCAGATCGCGAGGCCGAGCGCGGAAGCGGCGAGCGCGGCCCCGACCCAGTTCGGTGCGGTGTAACCGAATCCGGCGGAAATCACGACGCCGCCGAGCCACGCGGACAGTGCGTTGCCGAGGTTGAAGGCGCCGATGTTGACGACAGAGGCGAGCGTCGGAGCGCCGTGCGCCTGGTCGAGAACGCGCTTCTGCAGCGGCGGGACCGTGGCGAATCCGAGCGCGCCGATCAGCAAAATCGTTGCCGCGGCGAGGATTTTGTTGTGTGCCGTGACGGTGAAAAGCGCCAGGACGATCGCGAGGCCGCCGAGGCTGACGTACAGCATCGGCATGAGCTTGCGGTCGGCGAACCGGCCGCCGGTCAGGTTGCCGAGGAACATGCCGATGCCGAACAGCACCAGCAGCCACGTCACCGCGCCCGCGGAGTACCCGGCGACCTCGGTCATCATCGGGGCGATGTAGGTGATCGCGGCGAAGACACCGCCGAAGCCGAGGACCGTCATGGCCATCGCGAGGACAACCTGAACATTGCGGAACGCGGCCAGTTCCTTGCGCAGATGCGCCCCTTCCGGCCGAGGCAGATCCGGCACCAGCTTCGCGACGCCCGCCAGTCCGACAACGCCAAGCGCCGCAACGATCCCGAAGGTGACCCGCCAGCCGACCGCCTGCCCGACAAACGTCCCGAGCGGCACGCCGACGATGTTGGCGACCGTGAGCCCGGTGAACATGATCGCGATCGCCCCGGCACGCTTGTCCGGCGCGACCAATTCAGCGGCGACGACCGAGCCGATCCCGAAGAACGCCCCGTGCGCCAGCGAGGCGACAATCCGCCCCGCGAGCATGACCCCGAACGCCGGCGCGACCGCCGACAGCAGGTTCCCGGCGATGAACAGGCCCATGAGCAGCATGAGCATCGTCTTGCGGTTGATCTTCGTGCCGAGAATGGTCATCACCGGCGCACCCGCGACGACCCCGAGCGCGTACCCCGTCACCAGCAGGCCCGCGGACGGGATGGAAACGCCGAAGTCCGCGGCGATCTCGGGGAGAAGCCCCATGATCACGAACTCGGTCGTGCCGATCCCGAAGGCCCCGATGGCCAGCGCTACCAGTGCTAATGGCATGAGCCCGCGTCTCCTTGGTTTCTGTCTCGGTCTTGGTTGGCGCTCTGCGTGCCAATGCTTCTTGTCAGCTTCAGCAATAGTTGCATACGCGGCTTGTTGTTTGCGCTTGTTTTTGATGAGGGTCACAGTTCGAGCGGCCTAGGCGGAGGCTGCGAGCGGCTTAGGCGGGGGCCAGACGAGTCCGCGAGGGACGGGAAGAGGCCGCTTCAGTCGCCACCGCGCTGCGGTACTCGCGAGGTTCGCTCTCCACAGGACCCCGTCGACGGTCGCCAGAAGACGGGCCGACGGTATGCAATCGACCGGGATACCCGCAGCGGGTTGACAGGTGAACGGGATTGAGTCGACGGTCCCCAGGAGGCCGCGCCGCAGGTATACCGGTCGACGGGATCCAATCGGCGGGATCCGCGCGACTCCCCCGGACGCCGCAGCCGGCGGGACGGTGGAAGATCCCGCCGGCACAGTTCAGTCGGCACAGTCCAACCGGCCCGACTCGACTCGGCCAGCGAGGGCTCTTCGGCGCCGTTGAGCTGACCGATCCGGCCGGAGAGATCCCGGCGGTACGGCTCACCCGACCCGATCCGGTCCGCGAACACCCATCGGCGCAGTTCAGTCGGCGGAGTTCGGTCGGCCAGCCCCAGTCGGGACATCGGCCGGCGCAGCCCGACCGGCACACTAGTCACCTCAGCTCGGCCGACCCCGGGCCAGTCGGCGGAGTTCGGCCGACTTGCCCGGTCGGCACAGTTCGGTCGGCGTACTAGTCGACGCAGTTCGCCAGCCAACTCGGCCCGGTCGGCGCAATGGCTCAGCCAGCTCGGCGCGGGGCGCGCAACGCCTCGTCCAACTCGGCCCGGTCCGTCTCGGCCCGGTCCGTGCAATGCGTCAGCCCGGCCCGGTCAGCACAGCTCGTCGGCCAGCCCGGCCTGGTCGGGGCAGTTCGTCAACTCGAGCTCGGCCCGCGCAGCTTGTCGGCCGGCTCGGCCCGGTCGGGGCAGTTCGTCGGCCGGGCCCGGCCGACGCAACTCGGTCGGCGCAACTCGGTCGCTCAAGCTCAGCCAGCGAGGTTCCGGCGGCACGGTTCGATCAGCCAAGCCCAGGCGGCGAGATCCAGGCAGCACAGTTCGGTCGCCCGAGCTCAGTCGGCACAACAGTCTGCATAGTTCTGCCGTCGAAGTTCGGCCTCCCCTGGCCAGTCGGCGAGATCTAGCCGACCGCATCCTGCTGGCTGAATCCCCGTCGGCTGGATGTCGGCCTTTGTATACAATCTCCCATATGTCGTTTGCTGGATTCAGTCCGCGGGATATCGGCCGCCGGATTCAGTCGGATGGATCCCGATGGCCTCCTCCGCACCGCGGTGAGGGTCGCTGCATGGTGATGGCGAGCAGCGCGGCGGCAACAGTCCACTGTGGACTCACCGAATTCTGACATCCATGCCTGGGTGTAGCAGGACGGCGCGAAGGACTCCCGTCAGGAGGACGAAACCGTCCGCGGGTTGGCCGTTTTCGCGGTCGCGGTTCCGCCGGTGGCAGGAGTTCGGCCGTGTCGCATTAGGAGAGTCAGTAGGAGGGCGAGAACGCCTACACCGAGTAGTACGAAGTACGCCGTCTGATATCCGGCATCGCTGGTGATCGACGCACCGGAACTGAGACGGACCTGGTTCGCTGCCGTGATTGAGCCGACGATGGCCGTGCCGAGTGTGTTCATTACGCCGAGTGCGGTGTACAGCAACGAAGTCGTGACGCCTTGCGCCTCCGCGGGCACGGCTTCGATGACGAGATTATTCGCCCCGGCATAGAGAAATCCGAGTCCGATGCCCATGAGCGCGGCGATCACCACGATCAGGACCGGTCCGTTCAACTGCCCGAAAAGGATCAGCACCACTCCCCCGAGTGTGCCGATAATCGAGGTGAGCAAAGCGGTTCTCGGCGCGAATCTCCGGCACGTCCACCCAGCGGCGTAACCTGCAGCCGCTCCTACTAGGCCGAAGGGCAGGCCGTAGCTCACGCCGTATTCCAAGGCGGTCATGCCTCGACCGTGCTCGGCGACGCCGGCTACGTGCGGCGTCCGGAGCAGCTGCGGGATGAGCACGGAACTGTTGGCGGTGGTGACGAAAATGGCGGTACCTGAGGCAAGCAGTGTCAGCCACACCTTGGGTTGGGAGAGCAGAGCGAGATCGATCAGCGGTTCGGCGCGGCGGCGCTCGACAATCACGAAAAGCACCAGCAGAACCGCCGAAAGCGCTACGGCGTAACCGAGGTAGTGTTTTTCAACCAAACCGAGCACGAGTACCGCCATTCCGCCGCCAAGGAGCAAGGCGCCGGCGATGTCGATGTGGCGTTTGATTCGCACCCGCGTTTCGGGGACGACGAGCAGGACTAGCGTCGAGACGATGACGTCATAGCCGAGCGTGAACCAGAAAGCGCTGCGGAACCCGTAGGCGTCGACCAAATACCCGCCCAGAAGCGGACCCCCGAATGCGGCGACGCCGGTGCCGACACCGAGGGCGCCGACGCCGAGCGGTACCAGCCTTGGCGGGAACAGGTCGCGGATGAGGCCGTAACCGGCGACGTACGCGACGACGAAAGCGGACTGGAGCACGCGTCCGGTGAGGAACAGCCAGTACACCGGTGCCAGCGCGCAGATCAGCGACCCGGCACCGAACATGATGGCCGCGGCCAGGAGGACTTTCTTCTTGCCGTGCGCGTCGGCGAGTTTCCCGGCGATCGGGAGGAACACGAGCGACGCGACGAACACGACGGTCATCACCAGCGCCACCTGGTCGGTGCCGAAGGCGGCGGCGATGTCGGGCAGGCCCACCCCCACCAGGGTGAACTCGAAGTTGGCGTTCTCGGTCAGGAGTGCGATCGCCACGACGATCGCCACGTAATACCAGGTCGACCGCTCTGCGGTGCGCGGTTCCTCAGCCATGCGCACCGATGTAACCGGCGGTCCGTCCGGATTGAGCGGGTCAGTCCCGCTGTCCGGGACTCACTCCGCCAACCGGTCGAGCGCTTGCTTGAGCTGCGGAATCCACGCCTCGTGCTCCGGCTTCATCAACACCGAGCGGAGGATTGTGACAGTCTCGGCGTCGCGTTCGACGTCCGGGTGCAGGGCGGCGAAAGCGTCCGCGTCGACGCGCAAAGTGGACAGATACAGCGGGTTTTCCTTGTCGGCCATACCGTTTTGGAGGATGGTGTTGGCCGCGTTGGTGATCTCGCTCATCCGGGTCCGCCGAGGCCAGTACGTGACAATGTCCAAAGTGGGCTCGAGATGCAACGCGAATCGGTCGGATTCCTTGAGGCGAGCGGCGAAATCGTTCGCTGCTCGACGGCAGGCGGCCAGAAATCGTCCGAGGCCGCGGTCGCGTTCCAGCGGAAAGGCTTGCAGGGTAAGCCAAAGCGCGCCAGCGGCGGCACCCGCGCGGGAGCATTCCAGGGAAATCTCGCCGAGGTGCAGCTCATCGGAAGTGAAGTAGGTATAGGGAGAATCGTGTTTGTAGAACCGGCCGACTGCCGGGTCGGCGAACAGCACCGCCCCGCATCCGTATGGCTGAAGGCCGTGTTTGTGCGGGTCGACGACGATGGAATCGCACGAGCCGATCGCGCGGTAGGCCTCGTACTCGTCCAGCAAGGTGTAGAACCCGCCGTACGCACCGTCGACATGCAGGCGGACGCCGTACCGTTCTTTCAGCGCAAGGGCTTGCTGGATGTCGTCGACCGCCCCGAGTCCGGTCGTTCCTGGAGTCAGCACGACCGTGCCTACCCCGCCGCCGCGGACTTCGGTTTCGACCGCTGACATGTCAACGCGCCCGTCTGGAAGTGCCCGCACCGCACGGGATTCCACGCCGAGCACCTGGCACATGCGGCCGTGCGTGTAGTGCGCGTCCTGCGAATGGACGACCGCTTTGCCCGGGGCCAGTTCGCGGGCGACCCAGAGGGCTTCGAGATTCGCGATCGTCCCGCTGGAGGTGAGGTGCCCGAGCGACGGTGGCGCGAACCCGAACATCCGCGCCAGGTCCGCGATGACCTCGACCTCCATCGGCGAGGTGGCCTGCGAGGCGTCGAGCGCGTGGTTGTTCGGGTTGACCACCATCGCGGCGAGGTAGGCGGCGACCGCGACCGGATGCGGCGGTTTCAGCATCTGGCCTGCGTAGCGGGGGTGGAAGAAGGGGAAGGACGCGTCCATCCGGGCGGCGTAGGCGTCGAGCAGCGCGGGGAGATCGACGTCCGGGCGGCTTGCCGGGGACGGGGTGAAAGGACCCCATTTGCGTTCCCAGGCCTCGACGCCGCGGAGAGCCTGATCGATCAGTTCGCGCCGGTCCATGCGTCACCTCGTCGGTCGCTGGTTGCTGCCTCTCGGGCACCCTATCGACCCGCGGGCAGCGGATTGGGCTTCTCGCGCTGGCGATCTAAGGTGTGGCGACGGTTCTTTCGCGCGGTGAGGAGCTTTCCCATGACCGATGGCCCGGCGTCCGAACCCGCTCCGCCGGGGGCGGGGGAATCTGCGTCGCCCGCGGGTGCGCCGGATTCGGGGGACGCGAGGGGAGCGCTGGCGGGGTCGCCGCGGCAGCCGATACCGACCGGTGGGGCCGCGCAGGAACCGATGCCGCAGGTCTCGGCCGCGCCGATGTCCGGCTCGGCGGAACCGGAGACCGCGCAACAGCCGACCGCACAGCCACAGGCCTGGTCCGTGGCGACGCCCGGCCCGGCGCAATCGCAGGCCGCGCTGCCACCGACCGAACAACCGCAGGTCTGGTCCACGCCGACACCCAGCCCGGCGCAACCGCAAGCCGCGCAACCGCAAGCCTGGCCCACACCGATATCCGGCCCGGCACAACCGCCAACCCCGCAACCGCCGACCGAACAACCGCAGGTCTGGTCCACGCCGACGCCCGACCCGGCGCAACCGCAAGCCGCGCAACCGCAAGCCTGGCCCACGCCGATGTCCGGCCCGGCACAACCGGAGACCGCGCAACAGCCGAGTGCACAACCACAAGCCTGGCCCGCGCCGATGCCCGGCCAAGCACACCCACCAACCCCGCAACCACAACCGTGGCCCGCCCAGCCGAACCCGCAGCAATACCCGGGCTACTCCCCCTACCGGCCAGCCCACCCCGGGCCCGCGCCCGCGAACGGCGTCTGGCTGGGCGTCGCAGCACTGATACTCGGCATCCTCGGCTGCGTACTCCCCCTGCTGCCGATCGACCTGACCGGCATCCGCGCCTACCTCGCGCTCCCCTTCGGACTGGCCGGGCTGGCCTGCGGACTCGTCGGCGTCATCGGACGGCGCACGGCGAAACCAGTGTCCGCGGTCGGCATCGCGGTATCGGCGATCGCGCTGGTCCTCGGCATGATCATGCTCAGCAACCAGCTCGCCGGATGACGGCCGGCGTTCTGCCCTGAGCGGAACGGCTGTCCCTCCGGCCCCGGCGGATGCCAGGCTGGGCCTATGGCGGACATCCTTCCCTTCCACCAGCGCCGCGCCCCCGTCCGGGACGACGAGGCCGAACCGTTGTGGCGCGAGGTGCTCGGCCGCAGTCTCCGCGCCGAGCGGGAGACCCAGGGCGAGCGGCTCGTCGACGTCGCCGAGCGGGCCGGGATCTCGCCGCAGTACCTGTCCGAGATCGAGCGCGGCCGGAAGGAACCGTCGAGCGAGATGATCGCCGCGGTGACCGGGGCGCTCGGGGTGAATCTGGCCGGGCTGCTGAGCGGGATCGCCGGGGACATCCGGCGGATCAGCGTGGTGGGACCGCGCCCGGCGCGCCGTCCGGCCGGGCCGGTGCTGATGGCTGCCTGAAACGACGGAAGCCGCAGGCCGGAACCCCAGGCCGGCCTGCGAACCCCGCCTTACGGACGAGCTGCGATCACCTGATCCGCCAGTCCGTACTCCACCGCGCCCGCCGCGTCGAACACTCGGTCCCGGTCGGTGTCGTGCCGCAATTCCGCGACGTCGTGGCCGGTGTGGCGGGACGTGATCTCCTCCAGTTGCGTCCGGACCCGGACCACCTCGTCCGCCTGCAGGATCAGGTCCGGGATCGTCCCGCGTCCCTGCGCGGCGGGCTGATGCAGCACCACCCGCGCGTGCGGCAGCACCGATCGCCGGCCCTCCGCACCGGCCGCCAACAGGACCGCGCCGGTCGCGACAGCTTGGCCGACGCAGGTCGTCGCCACCGGGGCCTTGATGAAGCGCATCGTGTCGTACAGCGCGAGCATCGCGGCCGGGTCGCCGCCCTCGGAATTGATGTACAGGTTGATTTCCTGCTCCGGGTTGTCCGACTCCAGGAACAGCAGCTGCGCGATCAACGCGTTCGCGACGCCTGAGTCGATCGCCGTGCCCAGGTAGACGATCCGTTCGGACAGCAGGTGCGAGTAGACGTCCATGATCCGCTCGCCGCCGGGGCTGCGGGTCACGACGTTCGGAATGGTGTAGGTGCTCATGCGCGTACCCCCAGGCCCATCGCGTGCGTGCGCACCGGCACGACCTGCTCCAGGCGGTCGACGATCTGGTCGATGAAGCCGTAGTCCTGCGCTTGTCCGGCGGTGTACCAGCGGTCGTGCAGGGAATCGGCGAAAATCCGGTCGAAGGGCTGTCCGGTGTCCTGCGCGATGAGGCCGAGCACGGTGTCGCGGGTGTAGCGCAGGTCGTCGGCCTGCACCTCGACCTCCACGGCCGAGCCGCCGATTCCCGACGACCCCTGGTGCATCAGGATTCGCGCGTGCGGCAGGGCGAATCGCTTCCCGGGGGTGCCCGCGGACAGCAGGAACTGCCCGGCGCTGCACGCCAGCCCGAGCGCGAGCGTCGACACGTCGCACGGCACCAGCCGCATCACGTCGCGGATCGCGAGCATCGACGGGACCGAACCGCCGGGCGAGTGGATCCACAACGCGATGTCCTTGACCGGGTCTTCGCCGGCCAGCGACAGCATCTGGGTCGCGAGGACCGTCCCGTTGTCGTCGTCGAGCACACCGTCCAGTACCAAGACCCGCTGGCTCAGGAACCGTTCCCGGAGCCGCTGGTCGAACATCGGCGGAGTCGATTCGTTGGTCATGCCTCGACTGTGCCGCCACGGACCCGGCCGCGTCCGCCTTCGCTGCCCACGGCAGATCTGCTGTGAGCAGCGTGGAAAGTCAGCCGGTTTTGCGGACCAGGTTCGTGTACCCGGCCAGCGCCAGCGTCGCCAGGCCCCACACCGCTACCTGCACGCCCCAGATCGCCGCCGTGAAGACCTGGCCGGAAACGCTCGCCGTGTCGAGGTCGCATCGGCTCCGCAGGCCGGTCGGCGCGATCGGCAGACCCCGGTCGAGTCCCAGGCCGATCAGCTCCACCGGCGAACACGCGGCACCGCTCGCGACCCGCTCGGCCGCGTGATGGCCGGGCCGGGTTTCCGTTGTCCCAGCCCATAATCCGAGCACCCCGGCGGCCACCAGCGCGAGCAGCAAAGCCGCCGCGGTACGTCGCGCGCGGTAGCCGTATCCGGCCAGCGCGCCCCAGATCCAGTGGAACAGCCGCGACATCCGCCCGCCGAGAGCGTCCGGCGAACGGCGGCGCAGATCGTCCTGCTGGGCGATCAGGATGGTGCGCGCGTTGCCGTCGTGGCCCGCGGTTCGTTCGACCGCCGCCAGCTTTTGGTACCCGGTGGCGTCGTAATACTCGGTGTGGCAGCGGAGCAAATGCAGCCACCGTCGCCAGCCGAAGGACGGATCGATTGCCGTGTAAGTGAATCCGTCCAGCCACGCCAGTTCGGCATGGGCGCAATCGGCACCGGTGCTCCCGTCGGGACATACGAGATCGCCCGGCATGAACACCGTCGTGGCCTTCGCGTCGGAAAGTCCGAGCAGGCGTCCTTCCGGCGACGTGACGCGTGTGGTCGCGGAGAACTCGAGCTGCCCGCCGATCTGCGCGCCCTGCAACCGCACCGCGCCGATGTCGCCGTTGCCGCTCAGTTCCGAGTCCCGGATCAGCATGCTCCGGCCGACTGTCAGGGTGTCTGCCTCGATGGCCGGTCCGATGTCGTTGGAGACCTTGATGCTTTGACACTCCAGCGGACCGCCGATGCACGCCCCGTTGAGGTGGATCGCGCCGTCGGTCGACGAACCGGTGATCCGCGTTCCCTGGTGCAGGTACAGGCCGCTGCCCAGCTCCGCCGAACTCGCCTCCAGCGCGAGCCCGTCCGGATTGGAGATTTCCGCGTCCCGGCACAGCAGGCTGCCGCCAATGCGCGCGCCGATCAGCCGGATCGCGCCGTCCGAGTTGTTCCCGGTGATCCGCACGCCTCCGGACAGGTGCAGGTCGCCCGCGATCCGCACCCGGGACCCGTGCAGGCCCGGCATCCGCCCGCCGATCAGGTACAGGTGCGGCAACGTCGCCTGGCGGGCGAGCACTGGCTGGTCGAAGACGCACGCGACCAGCATCAGGCCGGCGGTCGCGGTGGCGCCGTCGAGGTTCAGTTCGCCGGTGATGCGGGCGCGGGCCAGCATGATCCCGCGCGGGTCGAGGTCGCCGTGCCTGCCGAGCAGCACGTCCCGCAGTACCTCCGCGCGCACGAGGTGGTCCGGGCTTTCGGTTTCGGCCAGGTCGGCGACGTCGATCTGGGCGGCGCCGAGCAGTTCGCCTTCCCGGGCCGACTCGACCAGACGGCGTTCGAAGTCGCTGAGATCGGTCACCCGGGGCGCAGTCACGCCCGAGATCATGCCTGGTCTGAAGATCAGCCGCGACCGCGCTCCAGCTGGTCGGCAAGGTCTGCGAGTCCGTCTGCCTGGAGGTCGAAACGGTCGGCAGGGCCCGGCGGGTCGCCGACTGGACGGCCGACGTACGCGGTCCGGAAGCCTGCCTGCTGCGCCCCGCGCAGGTCCCAGGCGTGTGCGGCGACCATCAGCAGCCGTTCCGGCGCGCGTCCGGCGACGTCGACGGCGAGCCGGTAGACGTCTGGCGCCGGCTTGTAGGTGCGAGCGTCCTCGGCCGACAGCACGGTGTGCCAGCGCAGCCCGGCATTCGCGCACAGGTCGAGCAGCACGGTGCGGCTGGCGTTGGAGAGGCCGACCAACGGGAATCGTTCAGCGAGACGAGCGAGCCCGTCCACCGTGTCCGGCCACGGCGGCAGTTGCCGCGCTGCGAGCGCCAACTCGGCCGCGTCGCCAGTACCGACCGCATCCGCGACGGCTTGCGCAGCTTCCCGGTCGATGACGTCGCTCGCGGCGTACGGCCGTTCCCCGGCGACGATGCGGCCCTGCTCCTGCTCAACGTGCTTCTGCCACACCGAAAGCAGCTCTTCGACCTCCGCGTCAGCGAGCGACGGCGCGAATTTCCGGATCCCCGCCCGGATTCCGGCCGGTTCGTCGACGAGTGTGCCGAGCACGTCGAACACGAGCACATCGATGTCCATGATCGCAACCTATCCGGACGTCCCGCACAGGGCAACCAGCGCCGTTCGCAGCCAGCGTCCGTATTCCGCCGCGGCCCAGCCATGGACGCGACGCAGATGCACCATCGTGTCCGCGCACAGCAAGGCGTCCGTGGTGCTCGCCAGTTGCTCAATGTCCATAGTGGACACAAGAAGGCCGTCACGCGCCGCGCGGGACCAGAATTCCTTGCACAGCCGCGCCGTCTCCTGCCGCCCGGACTGTGCTGCCTCGGCGATCTCCGGTTCCGCACCCTCGGCTTGCGCCGCCACCTCAAGCAAAGCTCCCGCACGGTCCGCGATTCCCGCGGCGACGTCGGCAAGCGCGTCCAGCCGTTCGGTGAGGGTTCCGGCAGTCATCGCGTCCTGCGCCCGAGGCCGGTGCGCGACGTCGACCGGTTCCGCGTCGCCGACGAGCGCTTCGTCGATCACCCGCCGGAACAACGCCGCCTTGGTGCCGAAGCGGACGTACACGGTCCTCGGCGCGACCCCGGCCCGGCGCGCGACCTGCGTCAGCGCGGTGGCCGCGTAGCCGTGTTCCAGAAACAGCTCCTGCGCCGCGGCGACGACAAGCGCCTCGGTCCGCGCGATGCGAGCGGCACCGAACTCAGCCCTGGCATCGGGCTTGACCTGGTCTTTCACCAGATGCATCATAACTGCATTGCAGTCACACTGCACCAGTGGAGGTCACCGATGATTCCCACCCTCGACGGAGTGCATCACCTGAAGCTGCCGGTGGCCGACCTGGACCGCTCGGCAGCCTGGTACGCCGACCGCCTCGGCTACGCGGTCGCCCTCGAATTCCGCCAGGACGGCCGCCGGACCGGCGTCACCATGACGCATCCGCGCGGCGGACCGGACCTCGGCCTCGTGCTCAACCCGAACCTGGCCCGAGCCGCCGCCGGGTTCGACTACTTCTCCATCGCCGTCCCGGACCGCGCCGGCATCGTCGAACTCGCCGACGAACTCACCCGCCGCGGCGAGCAGCACGCAGGCGTCCACTTCGCGACCCTCGGCTGGATCCTGCCCGGCCTGCATGACCCAGACGGCCACGAGGTCCGCTTCTACACGACCGAATCCCACACCGCGCTCGACCCGGCGACGCCGCTGGTGGTCGACGACGCGATCGCATCCGCCCGGGCCGCCGAACAAGTCTGGCTGGCCCAACATTAGTCCACTGTGGACAATTTCCGCAGTCCGAAGAACGCCGCGACCACCACCGCGAGCCCGATCACGTACGCGAGAACCAGCAGCCCGACGCGTCCGCTGAAGTTGCCGCCCACCGGCGGAAGCACGAGAGAGAACACCGCGACGAGCGTGATCAGCACGGACCGCACGCGTCCGGCGGGCACCGACGCGGCAAGCGGAATCGCCGCCCACAGCAGGTACCACGGCTGCACGACCGGCCCGAAAATCACGACCACGCTCAGCATCAGCCCGAGCGAGCGGACCGCGTCGATCCGGCCGGTCCACTGACTCCGCAGCACCACGACGATGCCGGCCGCGGTGAGCACGTACCCGATGATCTTGCCGACGCCGATCATCGTCTGCGTGATGTGCGCGCCGAACAGCGAGCCGATGCCGCCGACGAGGAAGCCGAACCAGTTCGTGGGCGCCATCCAGCTGTTGACCTCCCCCGAGGTCGTCAGCGCCGACACCCAGCCGAAGCCGATCCCGGTCGCCAGCGACACCGCCGCGGACACCGCCACGAAGACGACGACCATCGCCGCGCCGGCGAGCAGGAATTCGCCGATCCGGCCGCGGCGGCGGGCGAGCGCCGTCCCGACCGCGGCCAGCGCGACCAGCGCGGGCACCTTCACCTCGGCGCCGAGCGCGATCAGCAGCACCCCGCCGGCGAGCGGCCACCAGCGGATCCGATCGCCCACCGCTTCCAGCGCGATCGCCACGCCCGCGACCATCAGGCCGACCATGAGGGCGTCGTTGTGCATCCCGGCGACCACGTGCCACAGAACCAGCGGGTTCAGCACGCCCAGCCACAACGCGACCCTCGGCGACGCTCCCGCCGCGGCCGCCAGCCGCGGCACCGCCCACGCGATCAGCACGAGCCCCGCCACCTCGACAAGCCGGTGCAGCGCGACGCCGACGATCGGATTCCCGCCGGACACCTGCGCGATGACCCGCTCCACCGCACCGAACAACGGCCCGTACGGCGACGGCGTCTCGCGCCAGTAAACGCTGACGCGACCGACGATGTCCGACGCCGGCCCCAGCGCCTGCTGCGGACCGACGCCATTGAGGTCGAACCCGTGCGCGGCCACCGCGCCCTGCGCGAGATAGCTGAAGACATCCCCGCTGAACAACGGCGGCACGACGAGCAACGGCCCGCACCACAACGCGAGCGTCCACTTCAGCCAGCCCGGGCCGGGAGTTTCCGAGGCCAAAACGCGCCCGCCGAGCAGCGCCCACGCAAGCACGACCAGCCCGACCCCGGCGATCCCGCCCGCGAACGGCAGCACCTCGGACATCCCGGCGGCCCCGGCGTACACCGCGACGGCCAGCAGCAGCACCCCGCCGAAACCGGTCCAGCGCAGGCTTGCCGCGGACGCGAAACTGAAGAACCGCACGGGCCGCGAGAGCGTGACCGGCTGACTACTCATCGAAGACCTGCGCACGACATGCGGCGATCGTAGTAGCCGCGGGGTCTTTCGGTCCGTGAAGGGCTCCTTGAGGGAATCAGATTCCCGCAAGGAGCCCATAAACGGCCACACCCCCCCCCAGTCCACAAAAGAAAGAGGGGTGAGGTGGA